>JAJTHX010000124.1 GCA_021300125.1 Betaproteobacteria bacterium
ATCGGGCTGTTTCGCCTGGATTTTGAGGATGCTGGCGTTCTGCGCCCTGAAATGGCCGGTGCCCCGGTGTTCCTTGGCATGGCGATGACCGCCGAAGGCCGGCTGCGGATGAAACCGCAGAACCTGCTCAACAACCTGCCCCTGGCAAGACGTACATGAGCCCCTCTGGGCGGGAAGCCGGTTCATCAGAGGCTCGCGCGGCACAGGAGTGGCGCCGCATTGCCGCAATGCGCGATGAGGATGTCTCGCTGGCCGAGGGCGCGCTTTGGATCGCGGCCGGTGAATACCCCGGGCTTGAGATCGGTGAATACCTGGCCCGCATTGATGCCCTTGCCCTGACGCTGCGCAAACGCCTGCGCGCTGACATCGCGACCGCGGAAAAACTGCTCGCGCTCAACCACTATCTGTTTGATGAACTCGGTTTTAGCGGCAATGGCGATGATTACTACGACCCGCGCAACAGCTTTCTCAACGACGTGCTGGAGCGGCGGCTGGGCATACCGATCACCCTCGCCGTGGTCTACATCGAGATCGGGCGACGTATCGGCATCGGCCTGCACGGGGTGTCTTTTCCCGGGCATTTCCTGGTCAAGTGCGCCTTGCGCGACGGCATGGTGGTGCTGGACCCTTATGCCCGCGGCCGCTCGCTCGATGTGGAAGAGCTGCAGCAGCGGCTGCGTGCAGCCGGCGCGCCGGCAGATGTCGATGCCTCGATCCTGGGCCATCTGCTCAGTGCCTCGCCCTGCAAGGAGATCCTGGGTCGCATGCTGCGCAATTTGAAAGGCATTTACGCCAAACAGGGCGACTGGCTTCGCGCGCTGGCGGCCTGCGAGCGCGCGATCGCGCTGCGGCCCGAAGATGCCGGCGAGGAATACCGCGACCGCGCCGGCATCTATCTCAAGCTGGAGTGTTTCCGTGCGGCGCTCGGTGATCTGGGCACCTATCTGCGGCAGCGTCCTGGCGCCGATGACGCGGCGCAGGTGCGTGCGCGAATTACCGAGCTGCAGCCTCTGGTTGAGAGGATGAACTGAGCGTGGCCGGGCCGGCTCGCTGCCTGAGCAGGAAGGCTCCTGACGCGACAGGGCGGCCGCTGCTGTTCGTCCATGGCGCTTTTGTCGGCGCCTGGTGCTGGGAGGCCCATTTTCTGGATTTTTTTTCGGCGCTGGGTCATGACTGCCACGCGCTGAACCTGCGCGGTCACGGCGATGGGGAGATCGGCGACGATCTGGCCTCCGTGGACGACTACGTTGTTGACGTGCTGTTGGCCGCCGAGGCGCTGCCAGTGCCCCCGGTTCTGATCGGCCACTCGATGGGCGCGGCCGTGGTGCAGCGGGCCTGGCGCAGGGCGCGTGCGCCGGCCCTGGCCCTGCTGGCGCCGGTGCCCCCCCAGGGTTTGCTGGCCAGCAGCGCCTTCCTGGCCATGAATAATCCAATTTTATTCAATGAAATCAATAAGATGCAGAATGGCATGAGCGTTCAGGGCGAGCCCGCGCTGCTGCGCCAGGCCATTTTTTCGCCGGCACTGCCGGAGGCCGAAGTGCTGCGTTATCTTTCGCGCATGCGGCGCGAGTCGACGCGGGCCTTGATGGACCTGTCATGGCCGCAGTATTTCTGGATTGACCGCGTGCGCGAAGCCGAGGTGCCGCTGCTGGTCCTGGGTGCGGCGGACGATCTGCTGTTTCCGCCGCCGATGGTGGAAGCCAGCGCAGCCCTTCACAACGTGAACGCCGGGTTCGTACCCGGGGTTGCGCATGCGATGATGCTCGACACGGGCTGGCGCGGCGTGGCCGAGCGCATCGTGGCGTGGCTGCGGTCCTGTGGCGTTTAAAGGGCTGCGTTAGTATCGCGGAGCCAGGGCAAAAGCGACTCGACAAAGAGAAAACGGAACGGAAAAGGCGCATCCAAATGGACATGTATCTGCTGTGGGCGGTCATCGGCATCGTGTTGATCATTGTCGAAATGCTGACCGGCAGTTTTTACCTGCTGGTGCTCGGCGTTGCCGCGCTGTGCGCGGCCGGCGCCGCCTGGACCGGCTATTCGTTCTGGGTGCAGGCCGTGGTGACTGCGGCGGTGGCTTCGGCCGGGGTGATCCTGGTCAAGCGCTTTCGCGGCAAAAGTGCACCCGCATCGGCGCAGTCGCTGGATTTGGGGCAGTCGGTTACCCTCGAGACCTGGATCAGCGAGGCCGACGGTGTGGCGCGAGTCAGCTACCGCAACGCGCAATGGGAGGCGCGGGTCGTGGGCGAGCGCAATCCCGGCAGCAAGGTGTTCTACATACAGTCCGTTGATGGCAACACCCTGACCGTATCCTCGCAGCGTCCCTGAACCCGGTTCAAGCGCTCATTCGCCAAAGGAGTTGTCGATGTTTCCGAAACTGATTGTCGTGCTGTTCATCACCGGCGTGCTCGTCGCGCTCGACCAGCGCTCGCTGGCGGTGCCGTTTTTCATCGTCGCGCTGGGCGTGGTGGTTGCCATCGAATCGATCCGCCAGGTGCCGCAGCAGATGGCCTGGGTGGTCGAGCGGCTGGGCAAGTTCCATGCCGTGCTCGAACCCGGGCTCAATGTCATCGTTCCGTTTCTGGATCGAGTGGCCTACCGTCATTCCCTCAAGGAGACTCCGCTTGACGTGCCGGAGCAGGTGTGCATCACCAAGGACAACACCCAGCTTGGCGTGGACGGCATCATTTACTACCAGGTCACCGATCCGAGGCTCGCATCCTACGGCTCTTCCGACTACATCTCGGCCGTAACCCAGCTTGCGCAGACCACGCTGCGTTCGGAAATCGGCAAGATGGAGCTCGACAAGACCTTCGAGAGCCGCGACGAGATCAATCGCCAGGTGGTGTCGGTGCTTGACGAGGCGGGGCGCACCTGGGGTGTCAAGGTGCTGCGCTACGAGATCAAGAACCTGACGCCGCCGGATTCGATCCTGCGGGCGATGCAGGCGCAGATCACCGCGGAACGTGAGAAGCGCGCGCTGATTGCCAAGTCGGAAGGCCAGCGGCAGGAAGAAATCAACCTCGCCGATGGCGAGAAGCAGTCGGCGGTACTCAAGTCCGAGGGTGACAAGACCGCGGCGATCAATCGCGCGCAGGGCGAGGCGGCGCGCATCCAGCTCATCGCCGAGGCCACTGCCGGTGCCATCAATACAGTGGCGCAGGCACTCAACGGACCAGGCGGCAACCAGGCGGCTAACCTTGAGGTGGCGAAGCTCTACGTCAATGCCTTTGCCCACCTTGCGCGTACCAACAACACGTTGATCGTTCCGGCCAATGTCGCTGATGTGGCAACGCTGGTCAGCTCCGCGATGGCGGTGATGGATAACGTCAAGAAGGGCATGCCGGGCCCGGTTGCGCCGGGACCAGGCGGGACAGCGACTACTGCGGGATGAAGGCGGCGGGCTCAGCAGCTGGGGCTACAGCGCCGTGTTGCTGCTGGGCCTCATCCCCGGACGGGGTTGGCTGTGGCACCGCAAGCACAGCGGGGGCTTCGGACAGGGGCTGCGGATCGCGGCGATTGACGCCGCGGGCCACCACCTCGGCGGCATTGGCGCCGTCGAATTTCTCGCGAGGCGGGTTGCCGTCGTAAATCAGGTTGCGCCGGCGCTGCAGGTAGGCATCTCGCACGAACTCGTAGGGATCCAGCGCCGCAGTCTCCAGCACCTTGCTTGCGCCCAGGAGGTTGGTGCGGTCCGAGACCAGCCTCAGGCCAAGCAACTGGTTGCGGTCACGGGAAGGGTCAGTTTGCGAAATCGGATCCGCCACAACGTAGATGCCGGTGCCCACCGCGTCACGCAAGGTGCGCGGGCCGAGCAAAGGCAGCACGAGGTAGGGCCCGTCGCCCACGCCCCAGACCCCGAGGGTCTGGCCAAAATCCTCATCGTTTTTTTCGAGTCCGATCTTGCTGGCGACATCGAAAAAGCCGAGCACGCCAACACTGCTGTTGACCATGACCCGGCTCACATCAAGGCCTGCGGCGGTGACCTTGCCTTGCAGCAGGTTGTTCAGCGCGACCAGGATGTCGTTGATGTTGGAGAACATGTTGCTGATGCCGGTACGGATGAACTCCGGCACCACACCTTCATAGATGATGGCCAGCGGCTTGATCAGCACCGTGTCGAGGCCGTCGTTGAAGGTGTAGACCACGCGGTTGACCGGCTCGAAGGGGTCGCGCGGATCGCTGGCGCCGGTACTGGCGCATCCGGTGGTGAGCATCAGTCCGGCCAGGAGGCAAACAGCGGAGAGTCGAAGGCGGCGAAGCAGGCGCAGCATGTGAAAGTCCCTTGTTTTAGGCAATCCGCACCAAGGCATTGATCCGGCGCGAAAAAACCGCATCTATTATCAACTTTATTATAACCGGGCTGCCGGGATCCAGGCAGGACTTTTTCCGCACTGAAGTGCGATTATTGGCCGGCACTTGGTCCGTGGCCCTTTGCTATACTCGTCCCGCTTTTCCAGCGGCCCGGCGCCGCCGCATTGACCGAACGCACAAGGAGTCTCCGATGTTGCAAGCCGTCAAATCCGGGGCGGGCCTGAAGGACCCGAGCTTGTTTCGCCAGCAGTGTTACATCGATGGTGTCTGGGTGGATGCCGATGACAAGGCCACGCTGGCCGTGGTCAATCCGGCCACCGGCAGCCCGATCGGCACGGTACCGAAAATGGGCGCAGTCGAGACCCGGCGTGCGATCGAGGCGGCCAACGCGGCCTGGCCGGCCTGGCGCGCCAGGACTGCGAAGGAGCGGTCCAATATCCTGCGCAAGTGGTTCGATCTGATGATGGCCAACCAGGAGGATCTGGCGCGGCTGATGACCATCGAGCAGGGCAAGCCGATCGCTGAGTCCCGCGGCGAGATCGCCTACGGCGCCTCGTTCATCGAATGGTTCGCCGAGGAAGGCAAGCGCATTTACGGTGACACCATCCCGACCCACGCGCCAGACAAGCGCATCGTCGTGATCAAGCAGCCGATTGGTGTCTGCGCAGCGATCACACCCTGGAATTTTCCCAACGCGATGATCACGCGCAAGGCCGGTCCGGCGCTGGCCGCTGGTTGCACCATGGTGATCAAGCCTGCCTCGCAGACGCCATACTCGGCACTGGCGCTGTGCGAGCTGGCCGAGCGCGCCGGCATCCCCAAGGGCGTGCTGTCGGTGGTGACCGGTTCCGCCGGCCCGATCGGCAAGGAGCTCACCACCAACCCGATCGTGCGCAAGTTCACCTTTACCGGCTCCACCGAAATCGGCAAGCTGCTGATGCAGCAGTGCGCGAGCACGGTGAAAAAGGTGTCGCTGGAGCTGGGCGGCAATGCACCCTTCATCGTGTTTGACGATGCCGACCTCGCCTCAGCGGTGGAAGGCGCGATGGCTTCGAAATTCCGCAACACGGGCCAGACTTGTGTCTGCGCCAACCGCATCTTCGTGCAGGACGGCGTTTACGAAAAATTCTCGAAAATGCTCGCCGACCGGGTTTCGCAGATGAAGGTCGGCAACGGCCTCGAGGACGGCAATGCCCAGGGCCCGCTGATCGACATGAAGGCGGTGGAGAAGGTCGAGGAGCACATTGCCGACGCGCTGGAGAAGGGCGCGAAGGTGCTCACCGGTGGCAAGCGCCACGAGAAGGGCGGCCAGTTTTTCCAGCCCACCGTGCTGGCGAATGTGTCCACCGACATGAAGGTTACGCATGAGGAAACCTTCGGCCCGGTAGCGCCACTGTACCGCTTCAAGACCGAGGATGAGCTGCTCAATCTCGCCAACAACACCGAATACGGCCTGGCCTCGTATTTCTACAGCCGTGACATCGGCCGCATCTGGCGCATCGCCGAAGGCCTGGAGTCGGGCATTGTCGGCATCAACGTCGGCATCATCTCCAACGAGATCGCCCCCTTCGGCGGCATGAAGGAGTCGGGCATCGGGCGCGAGGGCTCCAAGTACGGCATTGACGAGTTCGTCGAGGTGAAATATCTATGCATCGGCGATGTCAATAAATAATTCAATAAAATCAAATAGTTAAAAAATCCGCCGCGGCTTGTACTGCGGCGGTGCTGTTTGGGCCCACTACTGTGCAACCCCCCATGTTCAGCATCCTCGGTCTTGATCACGTGGTGCTGCGGGTCACCAGTCTCGCGCGCATGCAGCGCTTTTACTGCGAGGTGCTGGGCTGCACGCTTGAGCGCGAACGCCCTGATCTGGGCATGGTGCAATTGCGCGCCGGCAACGCTCTGATCGACCTCGTCGACGTGGCGGGCGACATCGGCCGCAAGGGTGGTGTCGCGCCGGGGCGTGAAGGGCGCAACATGGACCATCTGTGCCTGCGCATCGAGCCCTTTGATCCGGGCGCGATTTCGGCGCAATTGCTGCGCCACGGCGTGGTGCCGGGCGAAATCAAGCTGCGCTATGGCGCCGACGGCCAGGGGCCGTCGCTGTATCTCAGCGATCCCGAAGGCAATGTAGTGGAACTGAAGGGGCCGCCGTCCCGCTCCTGAGCCAAATTCAGTCAGGCCCGACGCCGGCGCGGCACCGGCTGGGCTCCGGCTTGCGTTTGCAGTGCCTGCAGCGCGAGATCACGGCGCAGGCGTGAATTCTCCCGTGCAATGCGCTCGGCCTGTTCTTCCTGGCCGGCGCGGATGGCTTCGAGCAGGGCGCGCCAGTACTGAGCCGACTCGACGCGGCGCTGCGCGTCACTGAGGCCGAGGCGCGTATAGCGCGCGGTCTGCAGCGTCAGTGACTGCAGCGTGGTGCGCAGCCAGGGATTGCCGATGCGGTCGTTGAGCGCGCGGTTGAGCGCGATCGCCTTGTCGGCGTAGGCCTTGCCTGCATCCGGATTGGCGGCGAGCCGTTCCAGTTCGGCCACGGCTGCATCCATTTCCGCAACCAGCGCGCTGCGGCAGGGGTCGCGTGTGGCCTGGCGCGCGCGCAGGCCGACCAGCGCCTCGCGCACTTCATACATCTGTTTCACATCCTCGGCCGAGAGTTCAGTCACCTGTGCTCCGCGGTAGGGCAGGATGGTGACCAGGCCGGATTGCTCGAGCAGGCGCAGCGCGTCCCGCACCGGGCCGTGGCTGACGCCGAACTCGGCGGCAATCACGGCTTCGATGAGCCGCTGCCCCGGCGTATAACTGCCGTCAATCACGCGTTCGCGCAGCACCTCGGCGATACGGTCCGGGATTTTCTGGGCAGTGGGGGCGGGGCGGTTCAGTGAATTTGAAGTCATCAATTCCATGCATTCAGTGACTTGCGCGGTGGTTGAAGCCATGACTTGACTGCGAATTATAAATTATTAATAATCCGTGGCAAGCCTTGCCCCTGGCCCCAGTTGTCGCGGGTCAGCCCTTGTATGTGCAGAAGGAGAACGCAATGAGCGCAGTCCTGGCCGCCAAGGCCACCCCCGCAGCGTCGCAGCACATCATCGTGACCCCGCTGAGCGGCGCCATCGGCGCCGATATCGCCGGCGTTGATCTGTCGCAGCCCCTCAGTGATGCCGAGTTCCAGGTGATCCATGACGCCTGGCTGCAGCATCTGGTGCTGCGCTTCCGCGGCCAGAAGCTCGACAAGGATCTGCTGCTCGCATTCAGCCGCCGTTTCGGCAAGCTCGACAAGGCGCCGATCAATCCCACCGGCAAGAGCTGGATCGAGGGTTACGGCGAACTGGCGGTGATGTCGAACATCAAGCAGGAGGGCAAGCCCATCGGCAGCCTCGGCGACGGCGAAGCGGTATGGCACACCGACATGTCGTACCAGGACGTCACGCCTTCAGCGGCGCTGCTCTACGGCGTCGAGGTGGTGCAGAAGGAGGGCGGCGAAACCGGATTCTGCAGCATGTACCGCTGCTACGAGCAAATGCCCGATGACCTCAAGCAGGCGATTGCGGGCAAGCAGATCAAGCACGACGCGAGCTACAACTCCGCCGGGCAGCTGCGCAAGGGATTCAAGGAAGTCACCGATCCGCGCGAGGCGCCGGGCGCGGTGCACCCGATCGTGATCAAGCACCCGGTGACTGGGCGCAAGGCGCTGTTCCTCGGCCGCCGCCCGCACGCCTGTGTGATGGGCCTGCCGCTGGACGAGAGCGAAGCGCTGCTCGACCGGTTGTGGTCCTATGCGATGGACTTCGCCAATCGCGAGCACTGGTTCCAAAAATGGAATGTCGGCGACTTGCTGCTGTGGGACAACCGCTGCACCATGCACATGCGCACCGCCTTTGATCCCGCCGAGCGCCGCTACCTGCTGCGCACCACCATCATCGACGGCAAGCCTCAGGCGGCCTGAACTCGGCGCCTCAGTTGCGGCACCAAAAAGCCCCGCTCTGGCGGGGCTTTTTCATGGCGCCAAGCCTGCGCTCAGAGCGCATCGACCAGCTGCCTGGCGAAGGCCTGGGTGCCGAGCTTGCCGCCAAGGTCGGCGGTGCGTATCGCCGGCGAGTGCAGCGCGGCATCGATTGCCGTATCGATTGCCTTCGCCGCCTCGGCGTAAGCCGGCAGCTTGTGGCGCTGCGCCAGCCAGTCGAGCAGCATGGTCGAGGACAGCAGCAACGAGGTCGGGTTGGCCTTGTCCTGGTCCTGGATGTCGGGTGCCGAGCCGTGCTGGGCCTGGGCACAGCAGGCGTTGTCGCCGGCCATGGTCGAGCCGGCGAGGCCGAGGCTGCCGGAAATTTCCGAGGCTTCGTCGGAGAGGATGTCGCCGAACATGTTGCCGGTGACGATGCAGTCGAATTGCGTCGGGTTGCGCACCAGCAGTGCCGCCATCGCATCCACAATTTTTTCATCGAGCTCGACGTCCGGATACTGCTGGGCCACAGCGCGCACTTCGCGCAGGAACAGGCCGTCGGACATGTGCAGCACGTTCGCCTTGTGTACCGCGGTGACTTTTTTGCGCCGCTTGCGCGCCCACTCGAAGGCGACTTCCGAAATGCGGCGGCATTGCCTGGCGGTGACCTTGCGGATGGCGATGGCGATGTCCTCGGTGGGCATGAATTCGCCGCGGCCCATGAACATGTTGCGGTCACCGTAGAAGCCCTCAGTGCATTCGCGGAAGATCACCAGGTCCACCGGCTTGCCGGTGAGGCCCACGCCCAAGCGCGATTTCGCAGGGCGGATGTTGGCGAAAAGATCGAGCTGCACCCGCAGCCAGCCTGAAGGGTTGATGCCGCCCTGTTCCTTGGCCGGATAGTCGAGGTGGGACACCGGTCCGAGAATGATGCCCGGTGCCTTGCGCGCGGCTTCCTGCACTTCGACTGGCAGCGTGCTGCCCTGGGACTTCAGCGTCTTCAGGCCGATGTCGCGGATGTTCCATTCCAGTCCGAGCTTGAAGCGGGCATTCGCGCGGTCGAGTACGGCGAGGGTGGCGCGGGTGATTTCGGGTCCGATACCGTCGCCGGGCAGTACGAGGATTTTCATGGCGGTCCCATAAAAAATATAAACAAAAACAATGGCTTATAACTGAGCGGTTACCGTGTTCAGGGCGTCGTTGCCGCTGCGGCCGCCGCCGGTCTTCTGCTCGCGCACCACATCGAGGTGCTTGCGCATGAATTCGGCGGCTTCCCTGCGCGAGCCCTGCTCGAGCAGATCGAGCAGATGCAGGTGTTCGCGGCACTGGCCGGTGATGCGTTCGCGGTCGTAATGGGCGCGGTATTCGAGCAGCCGCCGCATGGCGTTGACGCGCTGGATGGCGTCGATCATGAAGCGGTTGTTGGAAAAGCCGATCACCGTGTTGTGAAAGTCCGATCCCAGTTCGAACAGGCGCGCCCGCGACAGGCGATGCACGCCGCCGTCGAGCAGCATCTGCTGGTCGCGGCGGATGCGTTTGACCTCGCTGTCGACCAGGCGGAAGCCCGGTTCGAGCAGGGCCGCCGGCTCGAACATCATGCGGAAGCGGTAGCTCTGGGCATGGGCTTCGACGCTGTCGGGCAGTGCCGCGAACATCCAGCCATGGCCCGGCTTGCGCTCGACCCAGCCTTCCTTTTCCATCCGGTGCAGCACGCGCTGCAACTCGCGCCGCGGCATGGCGTAGCGGCGCATCAGCGCGGTTTCGGTGACGTGGTCCTCGATCCTGCCGGCGAGGCGGTCATCGGCAATGCGCAGATAGCGCTCTTCGGACAGCCCAGTGCCCTCGGCAAGCGCGGGCCGCACGCTGGCCGCGGGAATCTTGCGCAGGAAGTAGCCGCGGTTGGGTTCCTGCACCACTACGCCCATGTCGGCCAGCACCGCCAGCGCGCGGCGCACCGGCGTGCGCGAGACCTTGAGCGCATCGGCGAACTGCTGCTCGGCGAGGTGGGCGCCAACCGTGAGCCCGCTGCGGCGCAGGTATTCGGCCATGCGCAGCGCGAGCTGCTGGGCGAGTTCGGAGGCGTCGCTGCGACCCATGCGAAGGTGTCCCGTTTATTCCGGCTTGATGTTCTGCGACTTGATCACGGCACTCCAGCGCGCGATCTCGGCGCGGATATGCCTGTCCAGTTCTTCCGGCGTGGTTCCGCGCGGCACGAAGCCCATGCCGGCGAAGCGTTCCTTGCTGTCGGCCGACTGCACCACCTGGTTGATCGCGCGGTTGAGGCGTTCCACCACCGGACGCGGCAGGTTGGCGGGGCCGACGATGCCGAACCAGTTGACCACCTCGAAATCGGTGATGCCGCTTTCCGCGATGGCCGGTACACCGGGCAGCAGCGGCGTGCGCTCCGCCGCGGCGACGCCGATGACGCGGATGCGCTGGCTGCCGATCATGGACTGGATCGAACCCAGCGCCGCGAAGATCGCCGAGACCTGGCCGCCGACCAGCTCGGTCAGGGCGATGTTGGCGCCTTTGTACGGGATATGCACGATGTCGGTTTTCGTTTTGGCCTTGAAAAACTCCATTGCAAGATGGGTGATTGCGCCGGTGCCGGAGGAACCGTAGTTGATTTGACCGGGGCGCGCGCGGGCCATCGCGATGAATTCCTTGACGCTTTTCACCGGCAGCGACGGATGCACCACCAGCACCTGCGGCGACACCGCCATCAGCGTGATCATCGAAAAATCGCGGATCGGATCGTACGGGGTTTTCGGCTGCAGTACCGGATTGATCGCGTTGGGCCCGGGGTTGGCGAGGAGCAGGGTGTAGCCGTCCGGCGTGGCCTTTGCCACCAGGTCGGCGCCGATCGCGCCGCCGGCGCCGCCGCGGTTGTCGACCAGCACCTGCTGTCCGAGCGGCTCGGCCAGGCGCTGCGCCACCACGCGCGCGATCACGTCGTTGGCGCCGCCTGGTGCGAAGGGCACCACGATGCGCACCGGCTTGGCGGGAAAGCTTTGCGCGGCCGCCGTCGTGGCGGCCAGCGCGGCACAGGCGGCGAGAGACAGCAGCAGGCGGTTCACGATGGGTTCTCCTCGGGCGGGTTCTGGTTATATTGCATTTTGTGCATTCAAGATACACAATGCCGGAAAACTTGGCAATCACTTCGCGTCGCCGGCAAACCCGGCCCGCGTTCGACCGGGAGGATGGCATGGCAGGTTTGCAGGTGATGGCGGCGGCGACCGCCGCCGATTACGCGCGTGATCCCACGCGCTGGGGCAGTGCGGAAGTGGCCGCGCATTTTCCGGGCTTTGAGCATGTCGATGTGCGCACCTCGGGCGCGGTGATCCGCCTGCGCCACGGCGGCTCCGGCCCGACGCTGCTGCTGGTGCACGGCAATCCGCAGAACCACACCTGCTGGTACAAGATCGCGGCGCGGCTGGCGCAGCGTTACCACGTGATCCTGCCCGACCTGCGCGGCTATGGCGACAGCTCGCTGCCGGAGGCGGGGGACAACCATATCAATTTCAGTTTCCGCGCGATGGCGCAGGACCTGCTCGAGATCATGGATCAGCTCGGCTACGAGAAATTCTTTGTCGCCGGCCATGACCGCGGCGGGCGCACCGTGCACCGGATGTGCATGGACCACCCGCAGCGCATCCGTAAGGTATGCCTGATGGACATCATCCCCAACCACTATGTGTGGAACAACACGACCAAGGACTGGGTCGTCGGCACCTGGCACTGGGCTTTCATGGCGCAGCCCGAGCCGTTTCCCGAGCGGCTGATCAGCGCGGTGCCGGCGGAGTACTTCATCAAGAGCCGCATGGTGATCCGCGGCGGCACCGGCCTCGGATTCCTGACCGATGGCGCGCTCGCCGAATACATCCGTTGCTACACGCTGAAGACCATCACCGGTTCCTGCCGCGACTACCGCGCGACGGCGACCTGCGACTTCGAGATGGACACCGCCGATAAGGATAAAACGCTTCAGATGCCGCTGATGCTGCTGTGGGGCGCGCGCGGCCATTCGCCGGAACGCGCGCAGCGGTTTGTCGAGATCTGGAAACAGTACGCCTCGGACATCCGCATCACCGATCCGCTCGAAGCCGGGCATTACATGCAGGAGGAAATGCCCGAGCGCATCCATGATCGTTTTGTCGAGTTCTTCCAGGATTGATTCATAAGTATTTGTTTTTATTGATCAATAAATTATTCCGAAGGAGCGGCCGTGTTTGAAGGTTTCAAGCTGACCCAGATCCAGACCAGTGACCCCGAGGTCAAGATCAACCTGCGTTATGGCGGCAACGGGCCGCCGATTCTGCTCATCCACGGCAATCCGCTGACCCATGTGCACTGGCATCTCGTTGCGCCGCGACTGGCGAAACAGTTCACGGTCGTCGTCACCGATCTGCGCGGTTACGGCGACAGCGGCAAGCCGCGCGGCAAGGAGGACCACAGCAACTACAGCTTCCGCCGCATGGCGCTCGACCAGGTCGAGGTGATGCAGGCGCTGGGCTTCGACAGCTTCTGCGTCGCCGGCCATGACCGCGGCGGCCGCGCGGCGATGCGTATGGCGCTGGACCATCCCGACAAGGTAAAAAAGCTCGCCACCTTCGACATCCTGCCCACCCACCACGTGCTGACCCATGCCACCTGGCAGTGGGCGCTCAACTCCTACCACTGGTTTTTCATGGCCCAGCCCTACGACATCCCGGAAAAGCTGATGGCCGGCAATGAGGATTACTACATCCTGAAGAAGCTGACCAAGATGGGCATTGGCAAGGGCGGCTTTTCTGAGGAAACCCTGAAGGAGTACGCGCGCTGCTGCACCCCGGAGAACCTGCATGCGGTGTGCGAGGACTACCGCGCCGCAGTGACGGTGGACATGGCGATGGACACCGAGGACTTCAACGCGGGGCGCAAGGTGCAGTGCCCGGCGGCGATCTACTGGGGCGAACTCAGCCATACCAACAAGTTTTTCGACCCGTTCAAGGCCTGGCCGCAGTACGCCGCCGACATCCGCCGCATGAAACCCTTGCCCTGCGGCCATTATCCGGCGGAGCAGGTGCCGGATCTGGTGGTGGAGGAGCTGGATTCGTTTTTCAGGGATTGAGCGGCAGTTTCAATCGAGCTTCCAGCCCAGCCACTCGCAAAGCCCGCGGCCCATCACCCACTCGAGCTCCTCGCCTTTCAACCAGGGCAGTTCCTCGGTGTACAGCGTCACCGCCTGGCGGTAGCTGCAGGCGAGCTTGGTCATGTCGGTACCCCAGAACAGGCGGCGCGGTCCGAAGGCCTCGAAGGCCGCACGCAGCGGTGCGTGCAGGCTGGGAAAGGGGTATTCGTCCGTCGCGTAATGGGGAATGCCGCTGGCCTTGACTGCCACATTGGGATAACGGGCAAGCGCCAGCAGGTGTGGCAGCCCTGCAAAGGCCTTGTCCGCACCCTTGCTGCCCTTGGGCACGGCCATGTGGTCCATCACCAGACGCAGTCCCGGGTGACGTTCGGCGATCTTGGCGATCTTCGGCGCCATCGGCTGGCGGATCAGCACCATCAGCGGCAGCCCGGCCTTTTCCGCTGCCGGCCACAGCCAGTCCACGCTGCCGTCATCGAGCATCGGTTCGAACAGCGGTGTGTGCAGGGTCATCCTCAGGCCGAGCATGCCCGGCTGCTGTTTCCAGCGCGCGAGCTGTTCCGGTGCGTCCGGGGCGCGTACATCGAGGCGGCCCATCACCGCAAAACGGTCCGGGTGGGCCTGCGCCGCGGCCAGCGCGAGGTCGTTGCGTTCGCCTTCCCAGGAGGGCGGCACCAGTACCGCGCGGTCAACGCCCGCCGCGGCCATTTCCTGCAGCAGGTCCTCGGCGGAGAAGGGCTGCGGCCGGTGCGGCGCATGCCTGGCCGGCCAGGGGCGCCCGGGTGTGCTGGCTGCCCAGATGTGTACCTGCGAATCGACGATCTTCATGCCTGCATCCTCATGGCGGAAAGGTGGAACAGGCCGGACTTTAAACCGTTTCGCGCGGATACGCGCCAGCGCATTGCCGCGAAGGTGCCTGTGCTATCGTGAAAAACTTACTCGATCACAGATGTCCATCCGGCCATGCCCCGTATCGTTGCGCTCTACCGCTATCCCCTCAAGGGTTTCACGCCCGAACCCGTGCACAGCCTGACCATCCTGCCCGACGGCCGCGCCGCGGGCGACCGTGTGCTCAACCTGCGCTTTGCCGATGCGCCGGTCGCCGACGCGGACTGGTGCCGCAAATACAATGGCGTGGTGCTGGCCAATACGCCGGGACTGGCGCGGTTGCAGACGTATTACGACCACCACAGCCTGCGCCTGCGCATCATGCTTGGCGAGCAGGTTCTCGCGGACGACATGGTCGACGGTCCGGGGCGGCAGCGTATCGTGGAGGCCCTGGCCGGGTATGTGCTGGGCCTCGACGACAATCCGCTGAAAGACCATCCAGGGCGCCTGCCGCTGAAACTGGTCGGCGACGGCGTGACGTCCCGTTACCAGGACAACGAGGCGGGGCAGGTCACGCTGCACAGCCGCGAAACCATCGCCTCGGCAGCGCAGGCGCTGGGTGACCCGCAACTCAGCGAACACCGTTTCCGCCACAACATCGTGATTGAAGGCGTCGAGGCCTGGGAGGAACTGTCGTGGCTGGGCAGGCGCCTGCGCATCGGCGAGGTGGAGATGGATGTGGTGAAGCCGAAGACGCGCTGCCTCGCCACCCACGCCAACCCCGACACCGGCGAGCGCGACCTGCAGGTGATGCAGGGGCTGATGAAGAGCTTCGGCCAGGACCAGCCGACGCTGGGCATCGGCATGCTGACCCATGGCGCCGGTGGCGTGGTGCGCATTGGCGATGACATCCGCCTGATCGGCTGAGCGCCTGATCGCCACCCTTGCCGCGGATGCGCGGCAGAAGCAACCGCTTGCTGCCGCTAAATGGTGCTTCCAAAAATTGTATACACTGCATACAATCAACTTTCAGGTTGTCGACTGTCGGTTATCCAGTGCCACTTCGATCGCCGGGCACGGACCGGGTCATCCAATCGCAACGGGAGGAAAACATGGACGCAGTGCAACGCCAGCCGCAACAACCAGCCAACCGCCCGCAACAGGTGCAGGTGATTCCCTCCGGCGCCGCGCTCGGTGCCGAAATCCGCGGTGTCGACCTGTCGCTGCCGGTGCCTGAGGAGACCCGGGCGCTGCTGCGCAAGGCCTGGGCCGATCATCTGGTGATCTACTGGCGCGGCCAGAATCTGCCGGACGAGGCACTGCTTGCCGCGGCCGGGATCTTTGGCAAGACCAAGGAACCGGCGGCGCGCAAATACCAGGTCGCCGGTGGCTACAACATCGGCGGCAAGATCGTGCCGCTGCATCCCCACCTGACACTGATCAGCAACCTCGACGAGAGCGGCGTACCGGTGAGGGACAACGGCGCACTGGGCAGCTACGAGGTGGTGTGGCACAGCGACAATTCGTACGTGCAGATCCCGCCGGCGGGCAGCATGCTCTATTCGGTGGTCCTGCCGGTGAATGGCGGTGGCGACACCTGGTTCAACAACCAGTATGTCGCTTACGAAGAGCTTCCCGAAGACCTCAAGGCCGCGATAAAGGGCAAATCGCAAATTCATGATGCCAGTCGCAACAGCGCGGGTGTGTTGCGCCCGACAGTCAAGATGCCGACCAGGCCCGAGGAGGTGCCGGGACCCGCGCATCCGCTGGTGCGCCTGCATCCTGTCACCGGCAAGCGAGCGCTGTACCTGGGGCGCCGCCGTGACTGGCCTTCCAACTACATCATCGGTATCTCCAACGAGGAGAGCGAGGCGCTGCTCGACAAGCTCTGGGCGCATGCCACGCAGCCGAAATACGCCTGGAAGCACAGCTGGAAGGTGGGCGATCTGGTGCTGTGGGATAACCGATGCGCGATGCACTATCGCTCCGAGGTCGATCCGAAACAGGCGCGCGTATTGCATCGCACCGTGATCAACGGCGAAGCCGTGATCTCCGGCTGAGTCCTGTCCGTGGCTTCACGCAGTCGCCCCAAGCGGCCGGTCCGCGGCGCGCCGGATGATTCAGCCCTCCAGCGCATCGCCGCGCGCCGCATCCCGTCCGCTGATGGCGCGCGTCCACTGGCCGAAGTTGCCTGCGACGAGATTCGCAGGGCGATCCGCGAAGGCCGCATTGCCACCGGGGCGCACCTGACCGAGGTGGACCTGGCTTCATGGCTGGGCATGAGTCGCACCCCCATCCGCGAGGCCATGCGGCGTTTGCAGAGCGAAGGACTGCTGCTCAACCAGCCATACCGCGGCGCGCTGGTGATGCGCCTCGACAGCGAGGACATGCGGCAGATGTTCGCGGTGCGCGAGTTGCTCGAGCCCGCTGCGGCTGCGGCCTGCGCCCGCAACGCAGGGCCTGCGGAAATTTCGGCGCTGCGGGCGCTCCTCGCCGAGGAGGCGGCGCAGCTCGACAATCCCTCCGCCCTGATCCCGCTCAACCGCCAGTTTCACGACATCATCCTCGAGTGCGCGCGCAACCAGTTCCTGGGCAAGGCTATGGCGGGTATCTACGCGCTGGTGCCGCTGCTGGGCGATTCAAACCTGCTCGACGGTCCGCACGCCCGTGAGGCCCATGCCCAGCACCGCGCCATACTCGAGGCCATCGAGCGTCAGGATGCATCCCGTGCCGAATCCGTGGCACGTGATCATGTCCGGCAGTCGCTGAAAACAAGGCTTGCCCGTATCGCGCATGACGGGCCGCAGACCTCAAAACCAGAACCCAAAAAAACGAGGAAAACATAAATGCATCCATTCTTCAGCGCGGTCCTGCTGTCAGGCTGCATCGGTCTGCCTTTGACGGCCATGGCCCAGGCGGTCATCAGGGCACCCGGCGGATATCCCGAAAGGCCGGTGCGGATGCTGGTGCCGTTTGTCGCCGGCGGCGGCACCGATCTGGTGGCGCGCGGCGTGGCGCAGAAGCTGGCTGAGCGCACCGGCCAGCAGTTTGTCGTCGATAACCGCCCCGGAGCTGGCGGCCGGATTGCAATGGAAACCACCAAGTCCGCGGCGCCTGACGGATACACGATCACGATGATTTCCGGCACCACCACCGCGAGCAGCAACCTGCACAAGAACCTGCCGTACGATTTCGCACGGGATTTCGCGCCGATTTCCCAGGTGACGGAGCAGCCCTATGTGGTGCTGGTGCCCAACGCCCTCCCGGTGAAGTCGGTGCCCGAGCTGATTGCGCTGGCCAAGGCCAAGCCGGGCGCGCTGAATTACGGTTCCTCAGGCACCGGCGGCATGCAGCACCTTTCGGGCACGCTGCTGTCGCAGAAAGCCGGGATTTCGATGGTGCACATTCCGTTCAAGGGCGGCGGGCAGGTGATCGTGGACCTGGTGGCCGGCCAGATCCAGCTGGCATTCCTGAATCCGCTGGGCGCGCGTCCCCATATCACTGCCGGAAGGGTGCGCGGCATTGCGGTGACTACGCGCCAGCGTGCGCAGGCCTTCCCCAGCCTTCCAGCCGTTGCTGAAACCCTGCCCGGTTTTCACGTCAGCAACTGGTATGGCCTGGTGGCGCCGGCCAAAACCCCGCAGCAGACCATCCAGTTCCTGTACAAGAACGTGGTTGCGGCACTGGCGGATGCCGACCTGCGCGAGCGCCTGGAAAAGGAAGGCTCCGAGCTGCTTGGCAGCTCACCAAAGGAATTCGGTGCCCACATCGTCAACGAAGTGCAGATGTGGGGCAGGGTCATCCGCGAGGCTGGCATCCAGGCGAATTGATCTGCAATTGATTGCTATCTGATCACATACGAGGTTTCCATGGCGGCGAAGATCAGCAAGGTGGAAGTATTCAGCATCGGCATGCCCCTGGCGGGCACCTTCACCAGTGGCGGCGTTTCCAAAAATGTCACCAAGTGCGTGGTGGTGCGTGTCACGGATACTGAAGGCGCGACCGGCATCAGCAGCATCGATCCTGCTTCGACGGCCAAGTCGCCTCATACCGGTCCGGAGCTGGCGCTGGCCATCCGCGACCGCATTGCGCCCGCGCTGATCGGCCAGGATCCGGGTCGCATCAACCACATCCTCGAGATGGCTTCGGGGCTCACGCCCAACCAGCCCGGTGCGGTCGTCGGCGTGGAACTGGCCTGCATCGAACTGGTGTGCCGCCGCAGGGGCATCGCCCTGCATGATTTTGTCGGTGGCGCCGTCCTCGACCGGGTGCAGTTCAACGGATGGGTCGGCGAACTGCCGCCGGAGGAGGCTGTAGCAGAGGCGTTGCGCTGGAAAAATGCCGGATTCCGATCGATGAAGATCAAGGTCGGCAATGATGCAGCCAGGGACAGCGCCCGGGTCATCGCCGTGCGCGAGGCTGTCGGCAAGGACATCCAGCTGCGCATGGATGCCAACATGCAGTGCACGGTGGAGCAGGCACTTGCCCTGTGCAAGGCGGTCAAGTCCTGTGACATGCAGCTGTTCGAGCAGCCGGTGCACAAGGATGACCTGCAGGGACTGGCGCGGATCCGGCGCGAAGGCGGCATCCCGATCATGGCTGACGAATCGATCAGCGACCACCAGAGCCTGATCCGGGTGATCAAGGCGGACTGCGCCGATTACGTCAAGTTCGGCATCAAGCAGGCCGGCGGCCTGCTGCAGGCTTCGCGCATGCTGGCCACTGCCGAGGCCGCGGGCCTGCCGGTGGTTCTCGGGCATGGTTTCGGCCTCGACCTGAGCACCATCGCGGAGATCATGCTCGGCGCCACTTCACGCAACGTCGTTCCGGGCCTGGAATGCGTGGGCCCGCTGAAGGTGGTGGATACCGTGGCAAAAACCCGGCTCGACATCAGCCGCGGCAGCCTGGCATTGCCCGCAGGCCCCGGGCTGGGAATAGAGCTCGATGAGGAGAAGCTGAAACGCTACGGCCTGCCAATGGCTGAATGAGCCGGTATCGCACGAAAAAAACGGCGCACCCTGATGCGCCGTTTTTGCTGGGCCGTGGCCTCTTTACATGTGGCCGTACAGCAGTTTCCCGGCCACCGGCATTTTCGCGGTGAGAATGTCGCCCGAGAGCGATTCTGTGATGTAGATGGTCTTGCGGTCCGGTCCGCCGAACGCGAGATTGGCGAGGTGGTGGTGCTTGTGGTCGGTGGAATGCACCAGGTGGGTAGGCAGCATGTTGGAGTCGAAACGCCAGATGCCGACGCCGAGCTGGCAGACCAGCAGGCCGTTTTCCGAGTCCATCTCGATGCCGTCCGGACCGCCAACCCCGCCCGAGAGCTGGATCGCCACGCCGGTTTTCGATACCGAGCCGTCGGCCATCACCGGCAGACGCCACACCGAGTTGGAGCGTGTGACGCCGACATAGACATGTTTTTCAACGGTCGTCATGGTGATGCCGTTGGGGCTGGGTGCGTTGTTGACCAGTTTGCGCAGGTCGCCGTTGGCCTTGAGGCGGAACACCGCACCGGTGGGGTCGGCAATGCCGGTCTGGCCCTGGTCGGTGAAGTAAAGGTCGCCGTCCTTGGTGAAGTGCAGGTCGTTGAGGCCCTTGAAACTCTCGCTGTAGGCGGTGCGCAGCACGTTTTCCAGCTTGCCGGTTTTCGGATCCAGGGTCAGCAGGCCTTCCTTGTAATCACAGATGAACAGGCGGCCATCCTTGTGGAATTTCATGCCGTTGGGCCAGCCGTCGTACTGGATCACCAGGTCCCAGTTGCCCTTGGGGTCGATACGGAAAATGCGGCCGAAGGGAATGTCGCAGACCCAAAGGTTGCCCTCGCGGTCGAAGGCCGGACCCTCGAGGAAGCACTCGACTTCGGCGTTCTGCCGGTTGGGGTCGGACCAGGCGCTGCGGCTTTTCTTGCGGAACTTGGCGGGCAGCGAGGTGAAGACCTCGGTGGTGATGTGCTCGAGCGGCTTGAACGGGTTGTACATGGCGCGGCTGTCCTCAGACTTAAGCGGTTGATGATGGGTTTTTCTGCGCCGGACTGGAACACGCGGCGCCAGAAGAGCCGCGATGTTAGCACGCAGCCCGCCTGATTTTGAGCGGCCTGCATCGCCCCGCGCCCGTCGCATCAGGCATTGGCGCGCCTTTGCTCCGGCTTCCGGGGGGGGGCCATGACATGGAAGCCGGGGGCGCGATGTTAAGATCGCTGAGGGTGCTTTTGAGCATGAATGCGGGCTTCCGCACGGGTCCGCCGAGGCAAAGCCCGCGCCCCCCTTTGTTGCGCAACTTTCCCGGGTTTTCCCCGAAAGACTCCATCCATGAGTGCCGGCAATTCCAGAGACGATTCGCGGCACTACCCGTATTGGCGTCGCAACCGTTTCGTGCTGTCGCTGGCCAACCTGATCTGCGGGCTGGGTTTCAACCTGGCATGGCCTTTCGTGCCGCTGATGGTACGGGGGCTGGGAGTTCGCGAAAACCTCGAAACCTGGGTGGGCTACATGCTGATGGTGTTCTACCTGGTCAGCTTTGCCGTGAGCCCGTTGTGGGGCGGCATCGCCGACCACTACGGCCGCAAGCTGATGGTGCTGAGGGCAATGCTGGGCATCGGCGTCGCGATGCTGCTCATGCCCCTGGCCGAAACGCCGCTGATGTTTGCAGCCCTGCTGATGCTGATTGCGGTGTTCAACGGATTCACCCCGGCCGGTGTGTCGCTGCTGGTCGCCAATACGCCGCCGGAGCGCATCGGCAGCGTGGTGGCACTTGCGCAAACCGGTGGCCTGGTCGGTCACGCGCTGGGTCCGGCGCTGGGCGCCTTGCTGATCGCGTCGTTTGACCAGCAGCACCGGATTTTCTGGGTCAGTGCGGCGTTGATGCTGTCGGGCGGGGCGCTGGTGGCTTTGTTTGCCGCCGAGATCAAGCAGCTTGCGGCGGGGCCCTGGCGGGTGCGCTGGATCGGCGGACTGCGCGACCTGCTGGCCGTGCCGCGCATCGGCCTGCTCTACCTGCTGGGCTTCCTGTTCATGATCATGTGGTATGGCGGTGTCACCGTGATCACCGTGTTCATGATCCAGATCATGGAGGTGCGTGGCGCCGATGCGGCCGAGGAGGCGTTCTGGGTCGGCGCCGCAGCGATGGCGATGGCGGTGGGTACGGTGATCGCGCTGCCGTTCTGGGGACGAGCGCTGGACCGCATAGGGCCGGCGCGGGTGCTGGTGTTTGCCTCCGTTGCCACCATCGTCACGCACCTGCCGCTGCTGTTCATTGACACTCCGCTGCAGGTGGTGATCGCGCGGGCGGCTTTCGGGCTCAGCGCCGCCGCGATGCCCACGGCGCTGGTGCAACTGATCCGGATGCATGCGCCGCCCGGCACGGATGCACGAGCGATTTCGTATTCGACAGCCTTCCAGTTTTTTGCGATGGGCATCGCGCCCTTTGCCGCCGGCCTGATCGGGCCGGTGCTGGGACTGCGCTTCTATTTCGCCCTGACCATCTTGGCCATGGCGGGTGGATTGCTATTGTGGCTGCGTGCGGTGCGCCCGGGGGTACGACCGGGCTGAACCCCGGGGGCGGGGCTCAGTTTGGTGTCAAGTTCGCGGCTCGGATCACCTTGCCCCATTTTGCCGTTTCGCTGCGGATATAGGCGGCGAATTCATCGGGGGTGGAGCTGGTGGCATCAACGCCGCGGGCGGCAAGAAGGTCGCGCAGTACGGGGGTGTCCATCACCGAGACCATGTCCCTGTGCAGCCGGTCGATGATCGGCCTTGGCGTGGCCGCAGGTGCCATCAGGCCATACCAGTTGCTGGCCTCGTAGCCCTTCAGCGCCGGGGTTTCAGCCACGGTCGGCACTTCGGGGAGTGCGGGACTGCGTTTGGCGCCGGTGACCGCGAGTGCGATCGCGCGGCCGCTGTTGATGACCGGCACGCCGGTGGAGATGACTGCGACGAATATCGGCACCTGTCCGCTGACGAGATCACCCAGCGCCGGCGCGCCGCCCCTGTAAGGCACATGCTGCAGGTCGATCTTGGTCATGGCCTTGAGCAGTTCACCGGCAAGATGGCCGGGGCTGCCCAGACCCGAGCTGGCATAGTTGATCGTGCCCGGTTTCTGCTTGGCGAGGGCGATCAGGTCGGTGACGGTTTTCGCGGCGACGCCCGGGTGCGCTATGAAGATGTTCTGCAGCTTCACCGCCAGCGAGATCGGCAGCAGGTCGCGCTGGGGGTCGTAGCCGACCTTGCTGATGGCCGGGCTGATGACGAGCGCGCCCAGCGTGCCCAGGTGCAGGTTGTAGCCGTCAGGGGTGGCGTTGCTGGCCAGTTCGGCGGCGATGGTGCCGTTGGCGCCGGCGCGGTTGTCGATGACGACTTGCTGTTTCAGGGCCTCGCCCAACCGCGGTGCGATGCTGCGGGCGACGAAGTCGGTGGCGCCGCCCGGCGGGAAGCCGACGATGATTCGCACCGGGCGCGACGGGAAATCGCTGCCGGCGTGCAGTGCGGGCGTGGCGCAGAGCGCCGCAAGGCCTGCAAAGGCGCCGGCGAATGGCCTGCGGATCGAAGGGGACTGGGTCATGGAACTCCTCCGGTGGTATCTTGCCTGCCACCTTGTCGTGATGGCCCAACATCGGCTTGACGCGATTATAAGGGCGCACGCGGCCCGCTGCACGGTGTCGCCTGCGGCCGACGGCAGGGCATGCCAATGAGGAAGGAGCACGCAAGACCATGGCCACGCAAGCGCTGCGCCTGCGCACCCTGCTCGGGGACTATCCCAACACCGCCGCATTGAAATCGGCTGCGGTGGCCTCGCCGCGGCTGGCGTTCGATTTCGACGAGGTGAAGCTGCCGCAAACCGCGTTCAAGGCGGTGGTGCGCGGCGAATACGATGTTGCCGAGCTGGCGATCGTGACCTATCTGCAGGCCCTCGCCCAGGGCAGGCCGCTGGTACTGCTGCCGACGGTGGTGATGGCGATTCCGCCGCATCCCTGCCTGGCCTGCAATGCCGCCAGAGGCAGCCTGTCTCCGGCCGAGCTGTCCGGCAAGCGGGTCGGCATCCGCGCCCATTCGGTGACCACGGTGGCCTGGGTGCGTGGCATCCTGGCCAACGATTACGGCGTCGATCTCGACCGCATCGAATGGGTGAGTTTTGAGGATCCGCATGTGCCCGGCGGGGTCGAGCCGGCCAATGTCCGCCGGGCCCCACCCGGAAAGACGCTCACCGGCATGCTGCGTGCGGGCGAACTGGACGCGGGCGTGGTGATGCCCGCCGACCAGCAGGACGGTGTGCTGGTGCCGGTGTTGCCGGAGCCGGAACGCGCGCTGGAGGCCTGGTGCGCGCGGCACGGCGTGCGGCCCCTCAATCACATGGTGGTCGTGCACCGCGACCTGA
>JAJTHX010000028.1 GCA_021300125.1 Betaproteobacteria bacterium
CGAGATGAAACTGGCGTTGGTGTTTCCGGGGCAGGGTTCACAGTCGGTGGGCATGATGCAGGGCTTCGCCGATAACGCAGTGGTGCGCGCGGTGTTTGCCGAGGCCTCCGCGGCGCTTGGCCAGGACCTGTGGCAACTCGTGGAAACCGGCCCCGCGGAAGAGCTCAGTGCCACCGTGAATACCCAGCCGGTGATGCTGACAGCAGCCTACGCCACGTACCGGGCCTGGCAGGAAGCCGGCGGGCCCGCGCCCGCGCTGGTGGCGGGGCACAGCCTCGGGGAATACACCGCGCTCGTTGCAGCCGGCGCGCTGGCCTTTGCCGATGCGCTGCCATTGGTTCGTTTTCGCGCGCAGGCGATGCAGGAGGCCGTGCCGATGGGCAGCGGCGCCATGGCCGCCGTGCTGGGGCTCGACGATGACGCGGTGCGCGCCGCCTGCGCCGAAGCAGCGCAGGGGGAGACCGTCGAAGCGGTCAACTTCAACGCGCCAAGCCAAGTCGTGATCGCCGGGCACAAAAGCGCGGTCGAGCGGGCCGCGGCAGCCGCCAAGGCGCGTGGCGCCAAGCGCGCGCTGCTGCTGCCGGTGAGCGCGCCTTTCCATTCCTCGCTGCTCAAGCCCGCCGCGGCGCGCCTGAAAGCGCGCATGGCCGATGTGGCATTCGATGCGCCCCGCATCGGCGTCATCAACAATGTCGATGTGGCGATGCCTGCCGATCCCTCCGCCATTCGCGATGCGCTGGCACGGCAGGCCTGCAATCCGGTGCGCTGGGTGGAGACCATCCAGTCCTTTGCGGCACAGGGCATTACCCATGTCGTCGAATGCGGCCCGGGCAAGGTGCTGTCGGGGCTGACCAAGCGTATCGATGGCAACCTGCAGAGTTTTGCGGTGACCGACGCTGCATCGCTCGCACAGACCCTGGAGGCACTGAAATGAAAGGCGTGCAGGACAGGCTGGTGCTGGTTACCGGCGCCTCCCGCGGTATCGGCAGGGGCATCGCAGAGGCCTTCGGCGCGGCTGGGGCGATCGTGGCCGGGACCGCCACCACTGAAGCAGGCGCCAGTGCCATCAGCGCAGCGCTTGCCGCCGCCGGGCACCGCGGGCAGGGTTATGCCCTCGACGTCAATGATGCGGCCCAGGTCGAGTCCGTGCTCTCCTGCATCCAGTTGCAATACGGCGAGATCGCGATCCTGGTCAACAACGCCGGTATTGCCCGCGACAATCTGCTGATGCGGATGAAGGACGAAGAGTGGGACGCGATCATGCAGACCAACCTCAAGTCCGTCTTCCGTCTTTCGAAAGCGGTGATTCGCGCCATGATGAAGGCGCGCAGCGGGCGCATCATCAACGTGACTTCCGTGATCGGCAGCATGGGCAACGCGGGACAGACCAATTACGCTGCGGCAAAGGCGGGCGTGGAAGGTTTTTCGCGCGCCCTGGCGCGCGAGGTCGGCAGCCGCGGCATTACCGTCAACTGTGTCGCCCCCGGTTTCATCGACACCGACATGACGCGTGCGCTGCCCGAGGCGCAACGCACTGCACTGGTCGGGCAGATTCCGCTGTGTCGCCTCGGCGTGGTTGAGGATGTCGCTGGCGCGGTGCTGTTCCTGGCGTCGGATTCGGCGTCCTACATCACCGGCTGCACCCTGCATGTAAACGGCGGCATGCACATGGCCTGAGGGCGCAGTGAAATATGCCGCGCCGTACTGCCAAGCCCTTGATTATTCGGGCAGAATTAAACGGCGTTTATGGTAAAATTCGATTTTTTTCGGGGCCTGAATCCGTGTTCTTCGCGGGGGCTCCGCCAACTCTCAGAGCAACTGAAAGGGGAAGCAGATGGAAAACATCGAGCAACGCGTGAAGAAGATTGTTGCCGAGCAACTGGGCGTGAACGAGGCCGACGTCAAGACCGAATCGTCCTTCGTCAACGACCTTGGCGCCGATTCCCTGGATACCGTCGAACTGGTGATGGCTCTTGAGGAGGAATTCGAGACCGAGATCCCGGACGAGGAAGCCGAGAAAATCACGACGGTGCAGCAGGCTGTCGACTACATCAAGTCCCACCTCAAGTCCTGATCCGCTGCGGGGCTGCGGCTCCGCTCACCTGATCGCGGGGCGCCGAAGGGCGGCCCGAACCCGTCCATGTCCAGTTCCTCTCGCCCCACCAGCCGCCGAGTTGTCGTAACCGGCCTGGGCATCATCTCACCGGTTGGCATCGGACTAACCGGATCGTGGTCGAACATCACCGCGGGCACATCCGGCATCGGCCGCATCACCCGGTTTGACGCATCCGCCTACACCTCCCAGATCGCCGGCGAGGTCAAGGGCTTCGAGGCCTCGAATTACCTTCCGGCCAAGGAAGCGCGCCGCTTCGACACCTTCATCCACTACGGACTTGCCGCCGGGATCGACGCGATGAAGGATGCGGGACTCGATCTGGACAAACTCAACCGCGAAATGATCGGGGTCTGCATCGGCTCCGGCATCGGCGGGCTGCCGCTGATCGAGGAAACCCATGATGCGCTGAAGGGTGGCGGTCCGCGCAAGATTTCGCCTTTCTTCGTGCCGGGTTCGATCATCAACATGATCTCCGGCCAACTGTCGATCATGTTCGGCCTGCAGGGTCCGAACATTTCGGTGGTTACCGCCTGCACCACGGCCAACCACAGCATCGGCGAGGCCGGGCGCCTGATCGAATACGGCGATGCGGACATCATGATCGCCGGCGGTGCCGAATCCACGGTGTCCCCGCTGGGCATCGGCGGTTTCTGCGCCGCGCGCGCGCTGTCCTCCCGCAATGAAGATCCCGCGGCGGCCAGCCGCCCCTGGGACAAGGACCGCGACGGTCTTGTGATGGGCGAAGGCGCCGGAGTTCTGGTCCTAGAGGAGTTCGAGCAAGCCAAGAAACGCGGCGCACGCATTTACTGCGAACTCGCGGGCTACGGCATGAGTGCCGACGCCCACCACATCACTGCGCACTGCGAGGACGGCGCCGGTGCGGTCCGCTGCATGAACAACGCGCTGCGCAACGCCGGGCTGGCTCATGACCAGGTCGATTACGTCAATGCCCATGGCACCTCGACGCCCCTGGGCGACATTGCCGAAACTGTTGCTCTGAAAAACTGCTTTGGCGCGCATGCTGCGAAACTCGCGGTGAGCTCGACCAAGTCGATGACCGGGCACCTGCTCGGCGCGGCCGGCGGCATCGAGGCGGTTTTTTCGGTATTGGCGATCCGCGACCAGGTCGCGCCGCCGACGATCAACCTCGTCAACCAGGACCCGCAATGCGATCTCGATTATGTGCCGAATACCGCGCGGCAGATGAAGATCGGCGTGGCGCTGTCCAATTCCTTCGGCTTTGGCGGCACCAACGGCAGCCTGGTGTTCCGCAAGCTCTGAATCGAGGGCTGCGGCCCCGGTCTCCCCGATGCTCGTACTGATCGACGGTGAACCCGGCAGCGGCGTTCCCGCCGATGACCGAGGCCTTGCCTATGGTGACGGCGTATTCCGCACGCTGCCCATGCTCGGTGGCCAGGCCCGGATGTGGTCCCGCCACTACGCCAAACTGGCGGCCGATTGCCGGGCGCTCGCGATCACTGCGCCGGAAGAACAGCAGTTGCGGACAGACCTCGAGCGCGTGGCTGCGGCTCACCCGGACTGTGTGTTGCGCATCACGGTAACCCGTGGCAGCGGAGGGCGCGGCTACATGCCGCCGCCGCAATCCCGCAGCCGGTGCATCGTCGCCGCATCCCGCTTGCCTGAATATCCGGCATCCTGGCCGCGCGAGGGGGTGGCCGTCCGCCATTGCACGATCCGGCTGGCAGTGCAGCCGCGGCTGGCCGGGATCAAGCATCTGAACCGGCTCGAGAACGTGCTGGCGCGGTCGGAGTGGAACGACCTGCAGATCGCCGAAGGCCTGCTCAGCGACAACAACGGCGTGGTGATCGAGGGTTGCCGCAGCAACCTGTTCATCCTCGAACAGGGGCGCTTGCTGACCCCGGATCTCTCCGGGTGCGGGGTTTCCGGGGTGACGCGCGAAGCCATCCTGGGAAAAGGCGCAGGCCACGGATGGGCCTGTGCGGTCGAGCATATCAGCCATGCCCGGCTCGAAGCCGCGGACGCGGTGATGCTGGTGAACAGCCTGATCGGCGTGTGGCCCGTGGCCCGCCTGGGCGACCGGTGCTGGAATGATTTTGCCGCCGCGCGGCAGCTTCAGGATTGGCTCGATGACCTGGCTGCTGCGTCTCGCTAGACGCCTGCTGCTCGCGGCCGCATTGGGTATTGCGGCCTCGGCAGCGGGGCTCTTTGCCTATGCCCTTCTGCCGCTGTCCTGGTCGTCCGCGAACATCAGCTTCGATGTGCGCAGCGGCAGCAGCCTGCGCGCCGTCGCCGCGCAGTTGTCGGCGGCCGGCGTCATCGGCAGGCCCGAGCCCTTCGAGATCCTGGCCCGTGTGCTGGGCGAGTCGGGCCGGCTGAAGGCCGGCAACTACGAACTCGTGGCCCCGTTGACACCGTTGGAACTTCTGCAGCGCATGACGCGGGGTGATGTCACCCTGGTCGCGGTGACTTTCGTGGAGGGTTGGACCTTCGCCCAGGTGCGCAGGATCCTGCAGGAGCATCCCAAGGTGCGCGCAGAACTGGCCGGACTCGGCGAGCGCGAGGCGGCGCAGCGTATCGGCATCGATGCCGAAAACCCCGAGGGCTGGATTTTTCCGGACACCTATCATTTCAGCGACGGCAGCAGTGATGTCGCCATCCTGCAGCGTGCCCACCGGCTGATGCGGCGGCATCTGGATGAGCAATGGCAGCAGCGTGCGCCCGGACTTCCTCTGAAAACGCCTTACGAGGCGCTGATCCTGGCGTCCATCGTTGAAAAGGAAACCGGCCGTGCCGAGGAGCGGCCGCTGGTTGCCGCCGTGTTCGTCAACCGCCTGCGCATCGGCATGCGCCTGCAGACCGATCCGACGGTGATCTACGGCATTGGCCCCAGTTTCGACGGCGACCTGCGCAAGCGCGACCTGTTGACCGACACCCCATACAATACCTACACCCGCAACGGATTGCCGCCTACCCCGATCGCCATGCCCGGACTCGATGCACTGCGCGCCACG
>JAJTHX010000121.1 GCA_021300125.1 Betaproteobacteria bacterium
AAGCGCTCGGTTAGAAAGCGGATTTCAGCCGGATCCTGCACTTCCCCGTTGGCCAGCAATCCGCCGAGCAGTATCCGCGCACTTTCAATCTCGCCCAGGTCTTCGAGGATGAAAATACGCATTTGCCGGGCCCAGTTCGAAGCCGTGCCGGCATGGGCGGCAATGTCGTTGGCGTAACGCAGGGCCAGCACCGGGTCGTGCAGGCGATGCTTGGCCATGATCGCGCAATGCGCCATCCATCGCCAGCGCAGGTCCGGCGCCTCAAGAAAACGCGCATGCACGAAGTCGCACATCCGGCGCTGTTTCTCGGGCAATGGCACCTGGCTATACAACTGGGAGGCCATCATCAGCGGATACGAGCCGCGATGATCGAGCAAGAGTCCCAGTGCCAGCCATTGCTCCACACGGTCGTAATCGAGTGCGGCATAGGGAATGCTGATGCCGGGCTGGTTGTCGAAGGCCTGCAGGTAAAGCATGGCCAGCTGGCTGGCCGGGAGGGTTTCACCAAAACTGGCGGCGGCCATCCAGTGTGCCGGCGGCGGCTCGGGCAGGATTTCGGCTCTCGCCCCGGGCGAAGGCTTGAGTCCGTGGAGCAGACACTGCAGGAGCAGGGCCGCTGCCAGTATTGCCCTTACCCCTGCGGGGACCGCGCTGAGCGGGCGCTCCTCCAGACCCGCGATCAGCGTGGCCAATCAGAAACTCCGCCGGTGAAAGTCGAACAGCGCCGCCGCAGCGAGCAGGACCAGGTACACCGCGGACTGCGCCGCAATGAGCCCGAGTTCGGCTGCGGCTGGCGGTGCGTCGGCCAGCCACGCGGTCCGCGTCCATTGATCGAGTGCCGGCAGCAGGTAGGCGAGGACCTCGACCAGGCCATGGGTGAACTGCAGGGTCCAATCGGTGCTGCCGCCTACGGGATTCGCGCTCATCAGTCGCATGGCATCGATGCTGCGACAGACCAGGTAGAAGCCTGCAACGAAGGCGGATGCCGGCAGCAGCTGGTTAAAGGTGACGATGCAGAACAGCGACAGTGTTGCCACCAGTGCCAGTTCCAGGCCGAGTGAGAGCCCCCACGCGGCCGCAGAAGCGAATGGGGCCAGCGCGAAAGCCGGGAGCGACAGCAACAGGGCGACCATGGCAGAGGCAGTCAGGAAGCCGCAGAGTTTGCCGAGGATATAATGGCTGCGCTGCACATCGAGGGCGAGCACCGCTTCGAGCCCCTTGTCGCTGAATTCTCGGGACATGCTGGAGAGCACATAAACGGCAACGAGGAACACCGCACTCAGGCGGGCCAAGGCGGAGTAAAAGGCAACCTGGAAGCGGACGGCCTCGGTTACGGCTAGCTCGCGCACGAAGAAACTCGCAGACAGGGCCAGCAACAGTATCAATGCCGCGGTCAGGGGCAGGCGGGTGCGCAGCGCCTCAAGCGCGGTGAATTTTCCGATAGTACCGATATGCACGAAGTATTACCCTGCCGTTTGCCTGAACGTTGCAAATCTGGAGTATAGCCAATCAAGATGCCGGCACAGCAAACCACCAGCGCTACCCGCGACCGCACGCAAGCCGGAACGGCGCGCTTCCAGAACACCCGACTTGCCCTGATGCTGCTGTCGCTGCATCTGGCGATTGCCTGGGATACCGGTTCATGGTGGGCGCGGGGGCTGTTGCTGGCTCATTTCGGCCTGTTCCTGCTCTGGCAGCCGGTATGGAGCAGCGAGCGACGGATTCCGACTGGGCAGGGCCTGCTGATACTGGGTCTTGGCGGGCTGTTTGCCTTGTCAAGCAACTGGTGGCTGATCATGGGCTGGATTTCCATGCTGTTCGCGCTGATCGGCGGCAGCGTAGTCACTACGCTATCCCGCGGAGCGCGCAATGGAGCGGTCATCGCAGCTGCCTATCTCATTACCATGCTGCTGGCCTGGGTCTTGCCACACCTGGCAAACGATTCGCTGATTATCAACCAGACGGCGCCCTTCATACGCTTCGGCCCGCTATTCATGCTCCTGATCGTGCTGGCAATACCTGCTGCGGAACGCCCGTCGGCCTCTCCGGTGATCCTCGATCTGTTTTACACCCTGTTCCTGTTCCTGCTGGCGTTAGTGATTGCCCTGGGTTGCTTTGTCATCCTGGAACGGCAGGTTTTGCATGGGGAAAAAGCTTATCTCTTCAGTGTGATCCAAGTGCTGCTGGTGATTGCCGCCCTGCTGGTGGCACTGTCCTGGCTGTGGGATCCCCGGGCAGGATTCAGCGGCATCGGCGCCCTGCTGTCCCGCTACCTGCTGGGTCTAGGGCTGCCGTTCGAGCAGCGCATGCGAAGGCTAGCCAACCTGGCGGAAACCGAAACCCGGCCCGAGCAATTCCTGCGAGCGGCATTGAGCGATCTGCTCGATCTGCCCCAGACCAACGGCTACGCCTGGGTTACCAAGGGTTCCTCCGGCGAGGTGGGCCGGCATGAAGGCGTCAGGGAGTCGTTCCAGACAGGCGCCCTACGAATCGAGCTTTATGCGTTGCGCGCACCAACCCCGGCAATCCTGCTCCACCAGAAACTGCTGCTACAGATGGTGGGTCATTTTTACGAGGCTTTACTGCGTGAAGAACAGCAACGGCAGTCAGCCTACACCCAGGCTATCTACGAAACCGGCGCCCGGCTTACGCACGATATAAAAAATCTGCTGCAATCTTTGCACTCGATCTGTGCGGCTGCCGAGTTGCGCTCTGGCGACGAGGCCGCATTCAGGGCGCTGGTGCAACGGCAGCTCCCGCAGATTACTTGGCGTCTGGCGGTGACCCTGGACAAACTCAGATCGCCCGAATTGTCTGTCCATTCCGATGCCGAGGCTGCTGACTGGTGGAGTGATCTTAAGGTGCGTTACGCCGGACGCAATATCCAGTTTTTGCCGTTGATGCCGGAAGCCTGTGTCCGCTTGCCCGCGGAATTGTTCAGCAGCGTGGCTGAAACTCTCCTCGAGACCGGTTTGTACAAAATCAGCGAAGGCAGGGCTTCACAACTGACTGTGCAGCTTGAGCAGGGACCTTCGCTGCTGGTCACCGACGATGGCGTAGCCATTGATCCGCACAAGGCCGGGCAGTTGTTCATGCGTCCCGTGGACTCGGAGAGCGGTTTGGGGGTTGGCCTTTATCAGGTGGCGGGATTTGCTGTCAAGAACCGCTACCAGCTGCAGCTTGCCGAAAACAGGCAGGGTCGAGTTTGCTTCGCGCTGAGGCCCCAGAGCGAGGGGTGATGGCGAAAACTCAGGGCAGCTTGTTGGCCGCCACCAGGCGGCTGAACAGCACGTTGGGCGACAGCCAAATCACGATGTCATCGAAGGCGCCGCTGCCACTGTCAGTTCGTACGCGACTGACCAGGCTGTAAGGGTAGGTCCCACCAGCGTTCTCGGCTTCATGCGTGGAAGCGTCCGTCGCAGAAATCTGCACATTGCTGCTGGAGTTCATTGCACCAAAACCGTTCTTGCCGTGCGAAACGATCGCGGCTGGGACATTATCCGCAACATAGCTGTTTGCCACGCCTCCGACCGTGCACACCGCATTGCTGGGGGCGCCCGCGCATACCTTGATGTTTCCCGCTGAACTCAGTGCCATCGTCGTTGCGGGTGAGCGGTTAGTGAAAGCGGAAGTCGCGAGGTAGCGGTAACGGTTGCCCCAGGGGTCCGATGGAGTCACTCCCAGGGTGACCCAGGGCAGATTGCCGTCCTCGACCGCGCAGATGCCGGTGCCGCTGTTGAAATCCTCGATGCCGTCGTTGGCGGTGTCGTTGACAGTACCCGCGCCGCCGCTGGTGCGGTCGGGGCAGGGCAGACGCGGCGTGGCCTGTGACAGCGCGAAACCGACCAGGGCTTCCAGCATTTCCGTCATTGCCCGTTCAGCCTCTTTCGCCTGGCGTTCCTCGGTTTGTGTCGCCAATGGCGCGAGCAGAACACCAAGCACCAGGGTCAGGATGAACAGGCTGACCGCGATCTCGATCAGGGTGAAGCCCCGAGAGCTTCTGGAGATCCGGTCACTGAGCGACAATGGCAACCTGGTCATTAAAGGTGCTGCTGCGCGGAGTCTGGCGGTCGAAGGTGTTGGAGCCAAACGCCCAGTTGTTCGAACTGTCGAAATAGTTCGACAGCGTGGTGTTGTGCGGGGATCGGTTTTGCGTGCTGAGCATTGGGCCGGCCCCAAGTACCACAGCCTGCGCCGAAGACGTTTGTGTTTTGGTGTTGACGAGCACGCTGAGACACCCGCCGGCGCAGTTGTTGCCGGCGCCTGGCTGGTAGCCGGAGGCGATCGCGGCGTACGTGAAGCGATGCCATTCATTAGCGACGTACCAGGCCGGCAGTACGGGGTAGAAGGTGATGCCGCTGGTGCGGATTGAATAGCCGCCACCTGCGCTTTCGTGGCCGAAACCGACGATCTCGGGGCCAAAGACCCAGCTGCCCCCATTGAAGGGATTCCAGGACGTGGTGATGTTACTGTCATCGTAATCGATGATTTCAAGGGTGACGCTGGTGAGGGTGGTGCGGTTGACTGCGCGCGTGGTCAGCGCTGAGGATACCGCCGGGGAGATCACCAGATTACTTGAGGTTGGATCGTTGCTGACCGTGGGCGTGGTGGTACTGCCGGTGTAGCGCAGTGTAATGGAACGGCGGGTTACGCCCGGCTTTGGGTTGTTGACTGATGCGGTGCATTCGACGCGATGCATTCCGGTCGGGGACCACAGACAGCTGCCTTGGCCAGCAGGAACCGTATAGTTGCGTATTTCAGAGGGGTTTACAGTGCCCCCGTGGTCGACCGGTGGCGAACCCCCCAGTGTCCAGGTAAAGCCGGTCGTAAAGGAGCTGTCGGGCACGTGGGTGGGTACCATGCCCCGCGCAGTACCGACACTCGCATCAGGTGTTGAGCCACCGGCAGGATTAAACGCCGCGAGCCAGGGGTAACGGGGTTGGGGGGCGCTATCGCTATAGGTCGTTGAGAAACTGCGCAGGGCTCCGGCAATCGTGCTGGCGACATGGTTTTCAACGGCAGCCATCAGGTCGTCGATGGTGACATACAGCAGCCTGTCGTTGAAGGTATTGCTGGCGTCACCTGCGATGAAGTCGTTATCCAGGTCGGCGTTGCTGTAGGTGCCGGGCGTGCAGGGCGGGCTGCAGCCGCTTGCGACGGTGACCGAGTCGAGAAAATCCGAGGCGCCGCCGAGGTTGGGGGCCGCCCGGCGCTGCTGATTGCCGACTACTCCGCCGGGGACAATGACGACAAAAGCTACGCGGTTACTCAGCACATTGCCATTGGTATCGCGGACTGTGAGCCAGGGGTAGGGCAGACTGGTCATGCTGGCGCAGACATGGCTGCCGGGGTAACTGCGCGTGATGAGTTCCGAGTTGAGCACGCTGAGGCAAGCGTCGATACGGGTCAGATTGGCGGATACCGCATACCAAGGCATGCGGCCTTCTGCATCCTGCTCGCTGGGCGCAGGGATTGAGGCCTTCAGCAGCCGCCAGGGCAGGCGACCGAGGCATCGCACGTTGACGCTGGCGCTGATCAGCGGCATCCCCGTCGGCTTGGTTCCATCCAGGCAGCCAGACTCTGCGTCGCCGTCATAGTTCGGCGTCGACTCCGCGGTGTCGGCGACATCCGGGGCGGGCAAATCACCGGGGCGGTTTATACCGGGGCTGGCCGTCGATCCGCTGGTGATCGCCCAGCCGATCAGCACCTGCTTGGATTCAGCAAGTATCCTGGATTGATCGACAGCATCCCTGCTATGGAGGGTGCGTGCGGTGAGCATCGAGGTCACTGCTACCGTGCCTAACGCGCCCATGATCATCACCACAATATACATGCCAAAGCCACGCTGGGATCGCGTTGTTCGTGGCGGTGACGTGCAGCGATCGGTCGGCCTCGGGAACATGGTCAATTCTGTTTTTCGCGGCTGTCTTCCTGTGCCGCTTTGAGTTTGGCCGCCATGGCTGGATCAAGAGGTACATACTTCACTTGATCGCCCTCGCCGAGTACCGGCAATTTTTCCGGTATTGGCCCCCGGGCAGCGGACACTGGCTTGAGCTCGGCGTCGCGGGGCTTGGCCTCGGTGACTGACTTGTGCTGTGCGGCTGTGGCGTTGCGGGTATCGTTGGCCGGTCTTTCCTCCACCTTGCCCGAACTCATCTCGGCGCGCTGGCCGACTTTCAGGCGCAAGGCGTTCTGCGGCGCTCCTTGGGCGGGACGCAGAATCAGGCGACCGTCGCGTTCGACCCGGCCGGCGATCGACTGTGCCTGGCGCAACTCGGGTTCCGTCAAGGCCTTGTTGTTGACCCAGACCGTGACGCCGCCATCGGAACGGCGCACGATTCCCTCGTAGCTGACGACCTCGGGCGGGGCTTCGTCCCGGCTATGGGTGGCCGCCACTTTTTTCAGGCGCAGCAGATCGAGCTGATCGCGTTGCTCAGGTGTGAAAAACAAACGACCCAGCCCCGGGGTAGCGGGGACCACTGGAGGTTTTTGGGTCTGGGCCGAGGCAATGCCGGCTGACAGAAGACACATCATCAGCAACGGGACTCTCATCGGCCCGTCCCCGGTGGTGGCGGGTTGCCCGGTCTTGCCGTCAGCCAGGCCAGATTGCATTTGGCGGAGATATAGGACTGGTTGCGCAGCGTGTCTGATCGTTCGCTGCGGGTCATGCTGCAGTCGCGGATCTGGAACAGACCGACGCGCTGTGCGCGCAGCGCATCCAGAAAGCGTATCAGGTCCCCTTCGTGCAGCAGGTTCATGTCGAGTTCCATGATCGATTCGTAAAGTGACATGCCGCCCGTATCCATCTCGGCAGCATGGGGATACGCATGCTGCACGCCGATCTGGTAGCTGATCCCGAACAAACCAGTGCTGCTGTTGGCGGCACGCAGGGCATCGAGCCAGTTGATGCGCTGCTCCTCGCCGGCGAAACCCAGGCGCTCGAGTTCACGGTAGCGGTCTACATATTTGGCGATGGTGTCGCGCTCGTCGCCGGATTGGCGCATTCGCGTCTGCGCCGCCTGCAGATCGCTTTTTTGCCGGGCCAGGGCAACACGTGCTTGCTCGACCAGGGTGTGGGTGTAGTAGCCCGCTGCGCCAGCTGCGAGCAGCGCCGCGCAAAGCACCGCCAGCGGCAGGCGCAAGACTTTGAGATCTTCGCCAGTCATGTCCGCTGCTTCATGATCACGACCAGCTTGAATTCGGTGGAGCCGCCCTGGGCCGCGCTATCGCTGGCGCTGCCCGAGATCGACAGGCTGGGACTGACATTGAGCGGGAGCTGAACCACGCGTACGTCCAGCACCGAGGGATCCTTGCGCAGGCGCTCGGCCAGCCGGTTGACGCGCTCGATGGCGTTGCGGTAGTCGCCACGGAAATTACGGATCTCTCCGGCCAGCAGGCCGCTTTGCCTGCGCTGTCCCCCGGGGCCTGCGACAGGAGGGGGCGGTGGTGCGGCTGATCCTGCCGGGGCCGGCGTGGCTTCGCCGGATCCGGTGCTGATCTCGTTGGTTGAATGCTGCCAGGTGATCTCCACTGCGGCGAGTTCGGGGTCAGGCGTCAGCGCCCGCGACAGCGCCGCGTAAAAATCCAAGGGCGTTTTTTCCGTCGCACGCAGGCGCTCTGCAATTTCGGTCGTGCGGCGCAGGTTCTCCGCGCTCGCGGGTGCCGAAGGGAATTGCCTCGTCGCGGCCTCATATTCGCTGTTGACGCGAGCCGTCTGTCTCAATACATCCACACGCTCGCCATCCAGCGTGAATTGCTGACTGAGATTGAAGCC
>JAJTHX010000237.1 GCA_021300125.1 Betaproteobacteria bacterium
CGCGCCAACGAAATCACGTTCAGCGGCGTCAACTCGACGCTGCCGATGCTGGCCTGCCTGCTTGCCAAGCGTGCGTACCCTTTCCATTTCACCTACATCAATGTCGCCGGCGGCGTCGAACCCCAGCCGGTGCACATCCCCCTGTCGAGCAGCGACCCGGCCATCGTGCACGGCTCGCCCGCGATATTCGCCAACCAGGATTTCTACGACCTGTGCGCGCGCGGCGGACTCGACCTGGTGTTCCTCGGCTGCGCACAGATTGACGCCGAGGGCCGCACCAATGTCTCGGCCATCGGTTCCTGGGAAAACCCGAAGGTGCGCCTGCCCGGCGGCGGCGGGGCCGCGGTGATGCTGCCCACCGCAAAACGCGTGGTCACCTGGCGCACCGACCACAGCCCGCGCGTGCTGGTGAACACCCTCGACTTTGTCACCGCCTCGGGCAACATGACCGCGCTGGTGACACCGCTGGCGGTGTTTGAACGCGACCCCGGGGCCGGCTCACGCTTCAGGCTGACGCGCTACAACCCGGCAACCACGCCTGAAGCGATTGCCGCAAGCACGGGTTTCGGTTTCGAGGCCAGCGGGGCACGCCCCGCCGATCCCGCGACGGCCGCCGAACGGCAGGCACTGGCGGCACTCGATGAAGGCGGCCGCTTCTCGCAGGGCATGCACTAGCTTCCGCCACCCGGCCTTGCCGGCAGCTGCTCCCGGGCGGCGTGATAAGATGAATTCCGTTTTTCACTCTGAATCGCGTTCCGCCACCAGGAACGCATCACCCGAATTCCGATGCTGCCCCTTGCCGACGTCAGGGTCGTCGAGTTCTGCCAGGTTCTCGCCGGGCCTTTCGCCGGCTGCCTGCTCGCTGACATGGGCGCCGACGTGATCAAGGTGGAGTCCCCCGAGGGCGACCTGATGCGGCAATGGCCGCCGATCCTCGACGGATACAGCCAGTATTTCGCCTCGGTCAACCGCAACAAGCGTTCAGTGGTGCTTGACCTCAAATCGGAGCAGGGCCGCGCAGACGCGCGCCGCCTCGCGCTCAGCGCCGACATCGTGCTCGAGAACTTCCGTCCCGGCGTGATGGCCAAGTTCGGCCTCGATTACTCCACGCTCTCTGCGGCCAAACCCGCCCTCGTCTATTGCTCCGTTTCGGCCTTCGGCCAGAGCGGTCCGCGCGCGACCGAGGGCGGCTTCGACATGACGGTGCAGGCGATGAGCGGCGTGATGAGCGTCACCGGCGAGCGCGACGGCCGCCCGGCAAAATGCGGCATCCCGATCGCCGATTTCTCCGCCGGCCTGTATGCCGCATTCAGCGTGGCCGCCGCGCTGAACAAGGCGCGCCGCACCGGCCAGGGTGACCAGGTCGATGTGTCGATGCTGGGCGCCATGCTCGGCATCGCCAACCTGCAGACCAGCGAACTCTTCGGCACCGGCCGCGATCCGGTGCGCCTCGGCTCGGCACACCCGATGAACGCGCCCTATGCCGCCTTCTGCTGCAGAGACGGTTATTTCGCGCTGGCCGCCGGCACCAACAAGCTGTGGGAGGCCGCCTGCGCCGCCATCGCCCGGCCCGACCTGACCCGGGATCCGCGCTTCGGTTCGCCATCCTCTCGCGCGCAGCACCAGGACGCGCTGCGCGAACTGCTCGAGGCCGAGTTCGTCAGATACGATGCCGCAGACCTGCTGGCGCGGATGAACGCGCGCGGCGTGCCCTGCGCGCCGCTCTACACCTACTCACAGGTGCTGGCCGACCCGCAGGTCGAGCACATGCAGTGGGTGGAAGAGATGAGGCTGCCCAATGGCGTGGACAGCAAAACCGTGATCTCGCCGCAGCGCATCTCTGGCCGCAGGCTCGGCCTGCGCCGCGGTCCTCCAGCATTGGGCGCTGACACCGGCGAAGTATTGGCCGAACTAGGGAGCAAGCCATGAGCAAGAATGCACAGCGTTTCCGCCACTTCATCGCCGAGATGACGCGACTGGTCGAAAAAAGCGGCCATGATGAAAAAATCATGCACGAATCCGGCGGCAGGCTGCTCGCCGAGCTGATAAGCCACGACGACTGGCTGCCGGAGGAAGCCGCACAGCCGCATCCGCAGTATTACCAGCAGTACCTGCTTTACTGCGATCCGCTGGAGCGCTTCTCGGTGGTGAGTTTCGTCTGGGGTCCGGGCCAGAAAACACCGGTGCATGACCACACGGTGTGGGGCCTGGTCGGCATGATGCGCGGCGCCGAACTCGCCCGTCGCTTCAGCCATACCGCGCCCGGCCAGCCGATGGCCGCCAGCGAAACCGAGCGCCTGCTGCCCGGCCAGGTGGACCGCGTGTCGCCGACTGTCGGCGACATCCATGAAGTCGCCAACGCACTCACTGACCGGCCCTCGATCAGCATCCATGTCTATGGCGCCAACATCGGCGCGGTGAAGCGCCATGTCTTCGACCCCGCCACCGGGGCCGACAAGCCCTTCGTCTCCGGCTACTCCAGCCCGTTGATGCCGAACTTCTGGGACCGCTCGGCGGAGGTCAGGGCCA
>JAJTHX010000278.1 GCA_021300125.1 Betaproteobacteria bacterium
CATCCCGCGCCACCTGCTGCGCCCAGGCGAAATTGGGCTTCAGCGCCTCCAGCATCGCTGTCGCGGTGAAAGCCCCGACCGCGAACTTCGCGGCACGGTCGAGGAATTCGCGGCGGTCGATCCGGCCATGTACATAGCCGTCGAACAGCTTCATCACTTCCTGCGGAAAATCACTGGCTTTCTTGCGTTCCAAGCGGGTTCTCCTCGGTGATGGATATGGATACGGTCAAGCGCATCAGAGCCTGATGCCGAGCAGCTTAGCCGCGGTCTCGCTCAGCATCATCCGCTTTTCGGCGTCGCTGAAACCCGGCGCATTGAGGATGTGGTCCACCGACTGGCTCTGCCAGGGGATCGGATGGTCGGTGCCGATCACCAGCGTGTCGACGCCGACCTCGTGCGCGAGATGGCGCAACGCCTCGTCGGTGAACACCAGCGTGTCGTAGTACATGTCGCGCAGGTACTCGGTCGGCTTCTTTTTCAGCTTCACCCCGGTATCCATCTCGGGGGCGACGCGCAGCGCGTTGTCCGAGCGCGGGGCATAGGAAGGCAGGTAGCCGCCGCCGTGCGCCGAGCAGATCTTGAGGCCGGGAAAACGGTCGAGCGTGCCATCGAAGATCAGGTGCGACAGCGCGATCGTGGTGTCGAGCGGATTGCCGATGGTGTTGGCCAGCCAGCCGTTGCCGCCGAAGCGCTTGTTCAGCTCCGGCGTGCTGCGCGGATGGATGAAGATCAGCACGCCCAGCTCCTCCGCCTTTTTCCAGAACGGATGCAGGTAGGGATCGGAGAACTCCTTGCCCGGGATGCTGGTGCCGACCGCGGCGCCGCGCAGGCCCAGCTTTTTCACCGCATGCTCGAGCTGCTCGGCGGCGAGCTCCGGAAACTGCAGCGCCACCGATGCGAAAGCGACAAAGCGGTCGGGATGCTGCCCGCACCAGTCGGCGAGCTTCTCGTTCTGGATGCGCACCACCTCAGCCGCGAGGTCGCGCTCGGTGTGGTACCACAGCGGATTGATCGATAGCGCCTCCATGTCGATGCCCTGCTCGTCCATCTCCGCGATGCGCCGCGAACCGACCTCGCCCAGTCCCGGCCCGCGCTGGGCCTCGAGCTTTTCGCCGAGCAGGTCGAGCGCCTCCTTGACCACACAATGCGCGTGCACGTCGATGGTCTTCACGCGCTTGCCGCCGACCATGACCTGGCGGCGGCGGCCGCCGCCGGGCACCGCTGCGCTGTTGGTCATGCTGCAACCAGTGAACAGGATGCCGTCGTCACAGCAGGACGGGCCATGCTTGGCCTCGGAATGGCGCACTGTCATGTTGTTTCCTCCAGGGGGTTGCTGTTGATGTGGCCGGCGCGCATCACAATGCCGCCGCAGCCCGCAGAATACCAGCGCGCGGCAGCCCCCACCACGGCGGCATTACAATCCGCCTAACTCCGGAGTCATGCATGGATCACGGCATCTGGGCGATCTGGTACGAAATCGCCGAAACGCAGCGCGCAGCCTACCTCGACTGGTTTCACCGGGTGCACATCCCGGAAAAGCTGGCCCGTCCGGGCTACCGCTGGGCGGCGCATTACGAACTGGGCCACGGCGGCCGCGGGCGCGGCTATATCGCGCTGTTCGGCGGCGACACCACCCAGACCTTCCTCAATCCCAGCCCGCGCCAGCTGGCCATCCGCCAGTCCGAACAGACCCGCCAGCACATGGCCATGCGCATCAATGCTGCCGCGGCCATCCTGGCCGAAGAGGCCCGCGTCGCCGGCCCCGAGCCGCGCGACCGCGGCGAAACCACCGCACCGGTGATCCAGATCGGCCACTACAACGCGCCGACGCCGGCGCTCGAAGACGACCTCGGCGGCTGGTATGCGCAGGAGCGGTTTCCGTTATTGGCCACACTGCCCGGCTGCGTCGGCGCGCGCAAACTGCTCGCCACCGTGGGCACGCACAAGCACGCGATCCTGCACGAGTTCACTTCGCTCGAAGCGCGCGAACGGCACTTTGCCGCGCACGAAGCGCAGCGCGACGACCCGAACACCTGGATGGGCCGCGTGGTGCCCCAACTCGAACACGCAGCGTATTCCCCCGCAGTCGGCCTGCGCCTCTGGCCCGCCGCTTGACCGCCCCCGGGGAAATGATGTAACTTGCTGTTTTTATTGGATTATTTTTTAGCGTGCAATACACCACCCTGGGCCGCACCAGTCTGAAGGTCAGCGTCGCCGGCCTCGGCTGCGGCGGCGCCGCCAAGCTCGGACTCGCGTACGGCCACGACCTGCAGCACGCCACCGGCATCGTCCAGCGCGCGCTCGACCAGGGCGTCAACTTCATCGACACCGCGCAGTACTACGGCACCGAACCGGCGGTGGGCGCCGCGCTCGCCGGCCGCGCGCGCGAAGACGTGGTGATCTCGACCAAGCACAAGGTCTCGCTGCTCGACGGCACCGTCTACAGCCCGGCTGAAATCCTCGCCGGCCTCGACCGTTCGCTGCGCGCGCTGAATACCGATTACGTGGACGTGTTCTGCCTGCACACCGTGCGCCCGCACGAGTATCCGCGGGTGGCGCGCGAGATCCTGCCGGTGCTGCTGCGCGAGAAGGAACGCGGCAAGTTCCGCTTTCTCGGCATCACCGAATTCGCCGCCCACGACCCGCGCCATGAAACCATGGCGCAGGCCCTGGCCGACGACTGCTGGGACGTGATGATGGTGGCCTTCCACATGCTCAACCAGAATGCGCGCCACCGCGTGTTCCCGCAGGCCATGCAACGCAATGTCGGCACCCTGCTCATGTTCGCCGTGCGCGCCATCTTCAGCACCCCCGGCAGGCTGCAGCAGGACATCGCCGACCTCGTGCGCGAAGGCCGTCTGCCCAAATGGCTGGCCGAGAAAAATCAGCCGCTGGACTTCCTGCTCGACGAAGACAAGGGTGCGCAAAGCGTGATCGAGGCCGCCTACCGCTATGCCCGCCATGAACCTGGCGCCAACGTCGTGCTCTTCGGCACCGGCAATCCCGCGCATATCGAGCCCAACGTGAAGGCGATCCTGAAGCCGCCCCTGCACGAAGACCACCGGCGGCAGATCGAGGAACTCTTCGGCGCGCTTGAAGGCGTGGGCCTCGACGAAGTGGCGCCGCTGCGCCGCAATTAGTCCGGCGCGCCGCTCAGCCGAACAGCACCAGCCCCCACACCACGGCCAGCATCACCAGCGACACCAGCACCGCCGCGCTGCCCATGTCCTTGGCCTGCTTGGCCAGCACATGGTCCTCGATCGAGATGCGGTCGGTCACTGCCTCGATTGCCGAATTGAGCAGCTCCACGATCAGCACCAGCAGCACGCTGCCGATCAGCAGCGCCTTTGCCGTGCCCGGCACCGGGGTCAGCAACGCCGCCGGCACCAGCAGCAGCGTGAGCAGCACTTCCTGGCGGAAGGCGTCTTCGTGGCGATAGGCGGCGAGCAGCCCGTCGAAGGAATAGAACAGGGCGCGGCGCAGGCGGGTAAAACCGGTCTTGCCCTTGTGCGGGCTGACTCCGGCCGCGGTGGCGGATTCGCGCGGCCGCGGAGCGATCATTAATCGGCCTTGATGCCGGCCGCAGCGATCACCGTCTGCCAGCGCTGTATTTCGGTTTCGACGTATTTCGCGAATTCCGCCTGCGGCATGCGGTAGGTCTGCAGGCCGGTCTTGACCAGGCGGCCGTCCACCGCCGGCAGGGCCAGTGCCGCCTGAAAGGACTTGTACAGGGTCGCCTGCAGCGGCCTCGGCGTTGCCGCCGGCACCCAGGCGCCGTACCAGGTGGTGTATTCGAATCCGGGCAGACCCGACTCGTGCAGTGTCGGCACCTCGGGCGCCTGCGCGATGCGCTCGCGCGCGGTGACGCCGA
>JAJTHX010000264.1 GCA_021300125.1 Betaproteobacteria bacterium
CGTCGTAGAACTCCTCGACATGGCCGCACTGCAGGCAGACCAGGTGGTCATGGTGGCTGCCGCGATTGAGTTCGAACACTGCCTTCCCGGATTCGAAGTGGTGGCGCTTGAGCAGGCCGGCCTGTTCAAACTGGGTGAGCACGCGGTAAACCGTTGCCAGTCCGGTGTCGGTACCTTCCTCGACCAGCTTCTTGTAGACATCTTCCGCCGCCAGGTGGCGTACCGTGCTTTTTTCGAACAGTTCGAGTATGCGCAGCCGCGGCAGCGTAGCCTTGAGGCCCATGTTCTTCAGGTGTTCGGGGGATGTCATCGCGGTATGGGCATCCGGGTTCGTGCAGGTAATGCGGTCAGTGGTCCGGTTCGGAAAGACGGCGGGGCGGAGCTGGATCGGGGTTGGGTGCACCGCTGATGGCCCGGAGGCAGCCGGCTGAGCGGGGCGGTTGGACGACAATAATCTCGGCTATGATAGCAGCAATTTTTGGCCCGACTCCGGTGCGACCGCGTGCCGGAACGATGACCTCCCGTCGCTTTCTTGCCTTCCCCGTCCCCATGAGATTTTTACTCTTGATGATGTTGCCGGCATTGCTGGCCGGCTGCAGCAACGTGCCGTTGTTACCGACCCTGAAGCCCTATCGCATTGATATTCCCCAGGGCAACTATGTGACCCAGGACATGCTGGCCAAACTCAAGCCCGGCATGACGCGCAGTCAGGTGCGCTTTGCGCTGGGCACGCCGCTGGTGGTAGACCTGTTCCGCAATGATCGCTGGGACTATTTCTACATGTTGCACAAGGCCGGTGAACTGACCGAGCGGCGCGTGGTGACGGTGGTGTTCAAGGGTGACGAGTTGCTGCGCATCGAAGGCGATGTGGTCGTGGCGCAGCCGCAAAAGGACGGGGAGCGCAAATGAGCGCGAAAACCAGGATTGCCGTGGCCGGCAGTGGCGGGCGCATGGGCCGCATGCTGCTCGAGGCGGTTTTCGCCGATCCCGCCGCCGAGCTGGCGGCGGCGCTCGAGATCAAGGGCAGCCCCCAGGTCGGCCGTGACGCGGGCGAACTGGCCGGCGTGCCGGGCGGCGTGCGTATCAGCGATGATGCCGAAGGCGCCCTGTCCGGCTGCGATGTGCTGATCGATTTCACCCGTCCCGAGGGCACCCTGCACCATCTTGAACTCTGCCGCCGGCTGAAGGTGCGGGCAGTGATCGGAACCACCGGCTTTGACGAAGCCGGCAAGCGCGCGATTGCCGATGCCGCCCGCGATGTCGGCGTGGTGTTTGCGCCGAACATGAGCGTGGGCGTGAACGTCTCGCTGAAGCTGCTCGACATGGCGGCACGGATTCTCGGCGAGGACCACGATATCGAAGTCATCGAGGCCCATCACCGGCACAAGGTGGATGCGCCTTCGGGCACGGCGCTGAAAATGGGCGAAGTCGTTGCGGCCGCGATGGGCCGCAAGCTTGCGGATTGCGCAGTCTATGCACGCGAGGGGGTCACCGGAGAGCGCAAGCCCGGGACCATCGGTTTTGCCACCATCCGCGGCGGCGACATTGTCGGCGACCATACCGTGATGTTTGCCGGCGCCGGCGAGCGCGTGGAAATCACCCACCGCTCCAACAGCCGCGCCAATTACGCCCGCGGTGCGGTGCGGGCGGCCCATTTCCTGATGACCAGCCCCGCGGGCCTCTACGACATGTGGGACGTGCTGGGTCTGCGCTGAAGCGCAGAACGATAAGTCCTTGATTTTGAAGGGGGCGACTCCTCGGACTTGGTCCGGATGAGGGCTCTCGCGTATAATCTTCCTCAACTTGAGCGGGACTGGTAAAAACCGGTCCCGCTTTCCACATCTAATCCCGGAAAATCAGGAGCTTGCAGTGTCTTCGCGCGCGCCCGCCATTCTCGTACTGAAGGATGGCACGGTATTTCGGGGCACGTCCATCGGCGCCGAAGGGTTGGTTGCCGGAGAAGTGGTGTTCAACACCTCGCTGACCGGCTATCAGGAAATCCTGACCGATCCCTCGTATTGCCGCCAGATTGTCACCCTGACCTATCCCCATATCGGCAACACCGGCACCAACGCCGAAGATGTCGAATCCGAAAAGGTGCAGGCCGCCGGTCTGGTCATCCGCGACCTGCCGCTGCTGTCCTCGAATTTCCGCGAGCAGTGGAATCTCGGCGAATACCTCAAGCGCGAGAACATCGTGGCCATCGCCGACATCGACACCCGCAGGCTGACGCGCATCCTGCGTGACAAGGGCGCCCAGGACGGCTGCATCATGACCGGCAGGGTGGATGAGAAGGCGGCGCTGAGGGCCGCGCAGGATTTTCCGGGGCTGGTCGGCATGGACCTCGCCAGGGTGGTGTCCTGTACCAGGCCTTACGAGACCGAAGAGTCCGTGTGGCGGCTGGGCAGCGGCTACGGCACACGCTCCCAAATTAAATTCCATGTGGTCGCCTATGATTTTGGCGTCAAGCGCAACATCCTGCGCATGCTCGCCGCGCGCGGCTGCAGGCTGACCGTGGTGCCGGCGCAGACGCCTGCTGCCGAAGTGTTCAAGCTCAAGCCCGACGGCGTATTCCTGTCCAACGGCCCCGGCGATCCGGCGCCCTGCGATTACGCGATCCAGGCGATCCTCGAATTCCTGGCTGCAGGCACGCCGCTGTTCGGCATCTGCCTCGGCCACCAGCTGCTGGGCCTGGCCTGCGGCGCGAAGACGCTGAAAATGAAATTCGGCCACCACGGCGCCAACCACCCGGTGCAGGATCTCGATTCGAAGCGGGTGATGATCACCAGCCAGAACCACGGTTTCGCGGTGGACGGCGCGACGCTGCCAGCCAATGCCCGCGTGACCCACGTCTCGCTGTTTGACGGCAGCCTGCAGGGCTTTGCGCTGACCGACAAGCCGGCATTCTGTTTCCAGGGGCATCCCGAAGCCAGCCCCGGCCCGCACGATGTGGATTACCTGTTCGACCGGTTCGTGAAGCTGATGGCTCAACACTCCCCACGGACTGCATGACATGCCGAAAAGAACCGACCTCAAAAGCATCCTGATCATCGGCGCCGGACCGATCATCATCGGCCAGGCCTGCGAGTTCGACTACTCCGGCGCACAGGCCTGCAAGGCGCTGCGCGAAGAGGGCTACCGCGTCATCCTGGTCAACTCCAATCCGGCGACGATCATGACCGACCCCGGCATGGCCGATGCCACCTACATCGAGCCGGTCACCTGGCAGGTGGTCGAAAAAATCATCTCCGCGGAACGTCCCGATGCGCTGCTGCCGACCATGGGCGGCCAGACTGCGCTTAACTGCGCGCTGGATCTTGCCAAGCACGGCGTGCTGGAAAAGTACGGCGTGGAGATGATCGGTGCCTCGAAGGAGGCGATCGACAAGGCTGAGGATCGCGAGAAGTTCAAGAAGGCGATGGCCAGGATCGGCCTGGACAGCCCGCGCTCGGCGCTGGCGCACAGCCTGGAAGAGGCGCTGCAGGTGCAGACAGTGGTGGGTTTTCCGACCATCATCCGTCCGTCGTTCACGCTGGGCGGCACCGGCGGCGGCATTGCCTACAACCGCGAAGAATTCGTCGCCATCGTCGAGCGCGGCCTCGACGCCAGCCCGACCAAGGAAGTGCTGATCGAGGAGTCGGTGATCGGATGGAAGGAATATGAGATGGAGGTCGTGCGCGACCGCCATGACAACTGCATCATC
>JAJTHX010000290.1 GCA_021300125.1 Betaproteobacteria bacterium
GCCGGGCCTTGGTGTCGATGTTGACGAAGCAGCGCTGCTGAAGCACCCGGCCAAGGTGTATCCGGCACGCAAGCTGCGCACACCGGCGGACGAAGGGCCTTGAGCGCTACGCCGGCAACACCAGGGGCCTGCGCCTACGCGGGCCTGTATCGCCGGCGTCGTAAAAATAAACAATAAAAACAACAGGTTATGAGTTAATTTGCGCTCACTTTGAGCGCAGAACCGCCTGGTTGCCCTCGATGTCGATGGCGGTGGCAAACGCCGTGCTGCGCGCCCGCAGCGCGTCCAGCATGGCCTGTTCCGCGGCGAGGTCGCAGATCACGGTTTCGTTGGCGTCGTTGTGGCGCACGAACTCGAAGGCGGCGCGTTTGCAGTCGCGGCCGTCCATGTCCACCCGCGCCAGCATGCCCACCCAGTCACCGTGTTTGCGGCCGCCGTGGCCGGTGTGGAAGGAAAAACTGCCGAGGCCGTAGAACACCGGCTTGCCCTTGTAGAGCTCGACCGGCAGCGAGTAATGCGGGCCGTGGCCGATCACCACATCGGCGCCGGCGTCGATCACCGCATGCGCGATCTCGGTCATGTAGTCGAGGACCTCCTCGTGCAGGCCCCAGTGCTGCGAGGCAACCAGCACATCCACCTGCTCGCGCAGGGCGCGGATTTCAGCGAGGTATTCAGCGAGGTATTTCGGATCGGTCCAGGTGACGACAATCGGCGGCACGCCGGGCCGGTTTGCCGGCGGCATTTCGACGCGGGTCTTGTGCAGCGGCAGCTGGTAGGCGGTGTGGCCGCGCAGTGCGGCCACGCCGGCGCTGTGCTCGCCGGCTTCGTGATTGGTCGGCCAGTAGACCGAGGTGCGCTGCAGGAAGCCGTAACGCAGCCCGTTTTTCTCGACGATCACCGGCGCGCGTGCTTCGGCGCGGTTGAGTCCCGCCCCGGTGCTGGGTATGCCCAGCGCGCGCAGCTCGGTCAGGGAGGAGCGAATGGCCTCGGCGCCGTAGTTGACGTTGTTCGCGTTGCCGACCGCATCAAAGCCGGCCAATTGAAGCGCGCGGCCCGCTGCCGGCGCGGCGTAAAACCCCTCGTCGCCCAGGGAGCGCTGGCTGGCTGGCTGGTACAGGCAGCATTCCAGGTTGCCGAAGCGGAGGTTGGCTGTACCCAGGGTGGCGGAAACGCGGGCGAAGGGTTGGGCGGGGTCGGCGACATTCATCAGGTTGATGTCGCCCGTGAACATCAGGGTCTGGCGGGTCAAGGCTGGCTCTCCGTGGGTGGGTCAATACCGGTGCATCCGTCCGTACTCCTGCACCTGACCGGTTCATGTACCACGGAATAACGCCTCAGAGGCGGGGAAATCCGGGTTATGGAGCGCTTGCAGCATGAACGATTTCACGGTCATCACTGCGGCCCCGACCAATTTAGTTTTTCTCAACCCATCAGAGATAAAATGTATTTTGCGGAGCAGCAAAAATGCTTGACTGCATCAATCGAAGTGGCAAAAATCGGCACTGTGTTGGGTGTCTTCTACAGGCATCGGCACATATCCTCCAAAACCTCCTCCTTTGGTGGAACTTCAGCGCAACCCTCAGGGGTTGCGCTTTTTTTTGCCCTGATGCTGCGTAGCAACATCCGGACTGCGAGCCGGAATAACCACCCTAGCATACATGAACTGAAAAACGCGCCTGCAGCGGTGCCGGCCGCGGGCGGCCATAAGGGGGGCTTTGGTATACTCCGGTTGCGATTTGTGCGGCAGTGCTTGAGCAACAGCTCTTCACCTGTTTCACGCCATTGCACCGGTATCATCCGCACGTCCGGAACCTGGTTCCGGCCGTCAGAACGGATCCCGGCTTCGTGACCGGTCCGCCCGGCGCGAAACGCGCGCTGCGGCACCATTCAATCACGGGTTTATTGACTGCGGTCAAGGCTGCTGCGCAGTTCGCTGTAATAGATTGGCGTCCCGCGCTCGGGGCGCCGCCGTTCATCCACCAGCGTCATTCACGCGGAACACGACATGAAAATCCACGAATATCAGGCCAAAGAGTTGCTGCGCAAATACGGCGTCATCACGCCGCGCGGCATCCCTTGTTTTTCGGTTGACGAGGCCGTTGCCGCCGCTGAAAAGCTCGGCGGCAAGGTCTGGGTCGTCAAGGCCCAGATTCACGCCGGCGGCCGCGGCAAGGGCGGTGGCGTCAAGGTCGCCAAATCCCCGGCCGAGGTGAAGACCTACGCTTCGGCGATCCTTGGCATGCAGCTAAAGACGCACCAGACCGGCCCCGAGGGACAGAAGGTGCGCCGCCTGCTGATCGAGGAAGGCGCCGACATCAAGAAGGAGCTGTATGTCGGCCTGGTGATCGACCGCGGCAGCCAGCGCGCGGTGCTGATGGCTTCCAGCGAAGGCGGCATGGACATCGAGGAAGTCGCCGCGCATACGCCCGAGAAAATCCACAAGGTCGCGATCGATCCGGTGAGCGGCCTGTCGGCGGCGGACGCCGACGACGTGGCGCGCAAGATCGGCGTGCCCGAGGCTTCGGTGCC
>JAJTHX010000088.1 GCA_021300125.1 Betaproteobacteria bacterium
CGAATTCATCGCCTATGCCAAAGCACGACCGGGCAAGCTGTCCTTCGCGTCCTCCGGCACCGGCGGCACCCCCCATCTCTGCGGCGAACTGCTGAAATCGATGGCGGGCCTCGACCTGCTGCATGTGCCGTACAAGGGCGGCGCGCCGGCGGTGGTGGATACCATCGCGGGGCAGACCCAGATGTACTGCGCCGGCCTCGCCGCCACCCTGCCGCATGTGCGCTCGGGCAAGCTGCGGGCGCTGGGGGTCACCACCACCCGGCGCTCTCCCGGCGCGCCGGACCTGCCGACGCTGGACGAACAGGGCCTGAAGGGCTTCGACGTCAACTCCTGGGGCGCGATCTTCGTGCCGGCGAAAACGCCGAAGGCGATCGTCGATTCGCTGCACCAGGCCATCGCCGCGGTGATGGGCACAGAAGCCATGCGCGAGACCCTGGTCAAGCAGGGCATGGATCCGCTGCTGCTCGGCCCGCAGGAACTCGGCCAGCTGGTGAAAACCGAGTCCGCGCGCTGGGCCAAGGTGGTCGCCGGCGCCGGCATCCGCATGCAGTAGCCGCAACCGCGATCTATCCGCTGACCCTGCTGGTGCCCGCCGGCCCGGGGCCGGCAATCGAGGCCTGGCCACTGCTGGGCAACCTGCTGATCAGCCGCTTTCTCGTGGCCGGCGTCATAGTGTGGCTGATGGTCTACGTGATCATGCCGCGCCTGACCCGTGCGGTGGCGGACTGGCTGTATCGCTGAACCCTGCGCCCCCGGATGCCACAATCCGGACGGCTTTATTCAGCGCTGCCATACACTAGCTTGCACAGGGAATTCGGAGTATTTTCCATGGTTTTCCGTGCGGACGCTGCGACCCAAGGTCCACAATGCAGCGCGCGGTACATCCCGTCCCGAACAAGGCAGACACCATGAGCGACGACCTGAAGGCTTACAACATCTTCGACCTGCGCCAGATCGCGATCAAGCGCGTGCCCAAGGGCTTTTTCGAATTCGTCGACCGCGGCACCGAGGACGAAGTCTCGCTGCGCAACAACCGCGAGGTGTTCGACCGCATCCGTTTCCGTACCCGCACCTTCGTCGATGTCTCCAAACGCACGCAGGAGACCACGATCTTCGGCGTCAAACACAAGATGCCGATGGTGATCGCGCCCACCGGCGTTGCCGGACTGCTCTGGCACGAGGGCGAAATCGCGCTGGCCAAGGCCGCTCGCGCCGCCGGCATCCCGTTCACGCTGGCCACCGGTTCGATCACGGCAATGGAGCGCGTTGCCGATGAAGCCGGCGGCGAACTCTGGTTCCAGCTGTACCTGTGGCCGGACCGCGCGCTCTCGCACGAACTGGTCAACCGCGCCAAGGCCGCCGGCTACAAGACACTGGTGGTCACCGTGGACGGTGTGTCCTCGGGCAACCGCGAATACAACCTGCGCAACGGCTTCACCATCCCGTTCAGCTTCAGCCTGCGCAACTCCTGGGACATGGCGAAGCACCCGCGCTGGCTGTTCGGCGTGATCGGCCGCTACCTGATGACCACCGGCATGCCCACCTACGCCAACTACCCTGCCGCCGCGCGCGCCAAGATGACCCGCGGCCCGGTCGGCCGCTCCAGCCTGCGCACCGACTCGATCAAGTGGGACGACCTCGACGCGCTGCGCAAGATCTGGCCCGGCAAGCTCATCGTCAAGGGCATCCTTGACCCGCAGGATGCAAAAACCGCAGTCGAGCACGGCGCCGACGGCATCGACGTCTCCAACCACGGCGGGCGCAACCTTGACGGCATCGTGTCGCCGATCGAAGTGCTGCCGGAAATCGTCGATGCCGTGGGCGGCAAGACCACCATCTTCATGGACAGCGGCATCCGCCGCGGCAGCGATGTGGTGAAAGCGCTGGCGCTGGGTGCCAACGCGGTGATGGTCGGCCGCTCGACGCTGTACGGCGTCGCCGCCGGCGGCGAAGCAGGCGCCGCCCGTGCGCTGCAGATCTACCGCGACGAAATCCACCGCAACATGGCGCTGCTCGGCTGCAACACCATCGCTGACATCAGCCCGCAATGCCTGCTCTTCGCCGACAAGCACGAGTTGCGCGCGCCGAAAGAGCGGCCCCAGCTGCGCGTGGTCGAGGGCAAGGCCGCGGAGTCCTGAGCCCGCACGGCCGCACACCGGCACCCCGGTTGCTGCGGCCTGCCCGGCGATGGCCATGACCCATCGCGTCTGCGGCATCGCGCACCTGAGGAGACTCGATGAACACCGGATTCACCCTGCTGCGCCCCGCGCTCGTGCTGCTGATGATGACGGCTTCCCTCGCGGCCAGCGCGTCCGCCTACCCGCAGCGGCCGGTACGCATCGTGGTGCCGGTATCCGCCGGCGGCGGTGTTGACAGCCTCGCCCGGCTGATCGCGCAGCACTACCACGCACTGTGGGGCCAGCCCTTCATCGTCGACAACCGCGCCGGTGCCGGCGGCAGCATCGGCGCCGAAATCGTCGCGCGGGCGACACCCGACGGCTACACCCTGATGGTGAGCAGCAGCAGCTACATCACCAACGCGGCGATCCGCGAGCTGCGCTACGACCCGATCCGCGACTTCCAGCCCGTCACCAAGCTCACCACCAATCCGTACCTGATCGTGGTCACGCCCTCGCTGCCGGTGAAAACGGTGGCCGACCTGATCGCGCTGGCGCGGGCGAAACCCGAGGCTGTGACCTACGCCTCCTCGGGCACCGGCGGCGTGCTGCACCTGGGCGGTGAACTGCTCAACGCACTGGCCGGCACCCGCATGACGCATGTGCCGTACAAGGGTGTTGCCGACGGCTACCCGGCGGTGATCTCCGGCCAGGTCAACTGGATGCTGGGCAGCCCGATCTCGGCGCAACCCCTGATCAAGGCCGGGCGCCTGCGCGGCATCGCGGTGACCACCGAGAAACGCCTCAAGGCAATGCCGGAGCTGCCGACCATCGCCGAAACCGTGCCCGGTTACGAGGTCAGCGCCTGGTTCGGACTGTTCGGCCCGGCAAAACTCCCGGCGCATCTGGTCGAACAGCTGTACCGCGAAGCCAGCCGGGCCGTCAACGAACCGGCGACGGCAGCAAAGATGGAGGCTGGCGGCACCGAAGTGGTCGGCAACCCGCCGCGTGAATTCACGCAGCAGGTCAAAGCCGAGTACGGGAAATGGCTGGGCCTGGTCAAGAAAACCGGGCTCAGGCTGCAATGACGTCCGGCCTCAAACCCGCCATGACCAGCCGCATCCACAGAGCCTTTGCGCTCCTTGCCTGCGTGCTGTGCCTGGGCACGGCCGCCGCACAGGCCCAACCCTATCCGAGCAAGCCGATCCGTTTCGTGGTGCCCTCCTCCGCCGGCGGCGGCAATGATTTTGTCGCGCGGCTGTTCAGCCCGCGCATCACTGAACACTGGGGCCAGCAGGTGCTGGTGGATCTGCGCCCCGGCGCGGCGGGCATCGTCGGCTCGGAAATCGTCGCCAAGGCGCCGCCTGACGGCCACACCATCCTGATCGTCGCCACCGGCTACAGCCTCAACCCGAGCCTCTATGCGAAACTGCCCTATGACACCCTGGAGGACTTCGCGCGTGTCAACCTGCTCGCCTTCTCGCCCAACGTGCTGGTGGTGCATCCCTCGCTGCCGGTCAAATCGGTGAAGGAACTGATCGCGTTCGCGCGCGCGCGTACCGGAGAACTCAACTACGCCTCCTCGGGCGCCGGCACCGGTGGCCACCTTTCCATCGAGCTGATGAAGCACATGGCCAGGATCAACATGGTGCATGTGCCCTACAAGGGCGCGGGTGACGCCACCGTCGCCGTGGTCAGCGGCCAGGTGCACATGCTGATGACCGCGCCGGGCGCGGCAATCCCTTTCATCCGTTCGGGACGGCTGCGCGCACTGGCCGTGGGCTCTGCGCGGCGCGTCAAGGCCCTGCCCGAGGTGCCGACCATGGCTGAGGCCGCACTGCCGGGCTACGAGGTCGACGGTTATTACGGCATCCTCGCACCGGGCAAAACACCGCGACCGATCGTCGATCGCCTGTATGCCGAGTTCGACCGGGTGCTCAGGCTGCCCGAGGTGGCCCAGCAGATGGAGGCACAGGGTTTCGATCCGGTGAGCCTGCCGCCGGACCGCTTTACCGAACACGTGCGCCGGGAACTGCAGAAATGGCCCCCCGTGTTCAAGGCCGCGGGCATCAAAGTCAACAATTGACGCAGCAGACAGGGAGAAACCCATGGGCAAGATATTCCTGGTGGCGCCGGATGCGCCGGTCGAAGCCGCCGCGGCACTCAAATCCAGCCGCACGCTGGGCAGCGCCGGCATCCGCCTCGGCGTGCTCGACAACAGCAAAGGCAATGCCGACCACCTGCTGAACATGATCATCGAAGGCGTCAAGCAGGAGTTCCGGGTCGATTCGGTGGTGATGACGCGCAAGCCCTTTTCCAGCAAACCCGCGCCCGATGCGGTGCTCGACCAGCTGGCGAAGGAGGCCGACCTCGTCGTCAGTGCCATGGCCGATTGAGGGTCGTGCACGTCGTGGAGTGTCCACGACATGGCGCAACTGACCAAACGCGGCCTGCTCGCCGCCGTGGTGTGCTCGGATTCCTTCATGAAGCTCGGCAAGGCGCAGGCGAAGGTCTTCGGAGTGCCGGACCTGCCTTTGCTCGAAATCAAACACCCGCTGGGCGGCCTGGGCATGGATCAGGTGCGTGAGCGTGCGGCGGTGGCCATGCCGCAACTGCTGCGTTTCATCCACTCCTCCAGGGGGCAACCGTCATGACTTCACTCGGCAGCCTGCTGCAGAAACCCGGCGCGCTGGTCGAATGCGATGACGATCCGGAAGCGGTCTTCGAATTCCTGTGCGAAAAAGGCTGGAGCGACGGCCTGCCGGTGATCCCGCCGACACCGGAACGCGTGGAGCGCATGCTGGCGTATTGCGACCGCGACCTCGACCAGCCGGTGATCAAAATCCCGCCGCGTTTCGGCGCGGCAACGCCGGTGCGGGTCGCCGCCAACGCGGTGATGGCCGGCTGCAAGCCGGAGCATTTCCCGCTGGTGCTGCTGGCGCTGGAAGCGCTGGCCGAGGACCAGTACAACCTCTACGGCACCCAGGCCACCACCCATCCTTGCACGCCGATGCTGATTTTCAACGGCCCGGCGGCACGCGAGGCGGGCATCCATTCGGGCCACAACGTGATGGGCAACTATCATCGCGCCAACGCCGTGATTGGCCGCGCGGTGCGGCTGGCGCTGGTCAACATCGGCGGCGCGATTCCGGGCACCGGCGACATGGCCACCGCCGGCACGCCCGCCAAATTCACCTTCTGCGTCGCCGAAAACGAGGCGGCATCCCCCTGGGAGCCGCTGCACGTGGAACTCGGCTACCCGCTGGACGCGACGACCGTGACCGTCGTCGCCGCCGAGAGCCCGCACAACATCAATGACCACGAAAGCCTGACACCCGAGGGCATCCTGCGCATGGTGTCGGGCACCATGGCGACCACCGGATCGAACAACGCCTATTACGCCGGCCAGCCGGTGCTCGCCTTTGGCCCGGAACACGCGGCCACCGTCGCCAGCAAGGGCATGACCAAGGCCCAGGTCAAGCAGTGGCTGTACGACGATGCCGTGATCCCGCTGTCGCGTTTTTCCGAAGAAACCATCGCACGGCGTTTCCGCCGCCGCAACGCGGACCAGTACGCCAACGCCCCGCTGGATACCCCCGTGCACATGTGGCAGAAACCTGATGACCTGATCGTCATCGTCACCGGCGGCGCGGGCAAGCACTCGCAGTATGTGCCGACCTTCGGCATCACCCGCGCAGCCACGCGGCCGCTGAAGCGCGCAGACGGGGCATTGGTGAAATCGGTGCAGGACCTGAAGCGGGGTTGAGGGCTTGCGATGACCGCGGCCGGGGCCAGTGTTGCGGCCCCCGCGGGCAGGCCAAGGCCGGTGATCGACCGCCTCAACGCCGGAATCAAGCGGGTGCTGGGACCGTCCGGACAGCACACTGGCCGAGCTGCAGCCCTGGCACAGGTCGCCGGAACAGGCCATGGCGCGCATGCGCCCGGATTACGGAGAGCACGGCAAACAGGTCAAGCTCATCGGTCCGATCACCCCCTGACCGGCGCAGAGGCCTTTCCCCCTGCGGGCGGCATGAACCGGGCTTTTTGGTGCGGGCTGCAACCGCTTGCATCATGCTTTTCTTCCCCGGGGCAAAGGCGTAGACTTTTCGCACTTTTTTGCCGCGGCAAACCGGCGGCGAAAGTTGTTCGATAAACCCCCAATAAACACAACAGCAGGGGTCAACCGCAGGCAGGAGTCCTTTTTGAAGCCGACCGATATCGCGCATCCCGATTACTTCCATAAAGTCGTCGATTGTCAGTGGGCCTGCCCGGCCCATACCCCCGTTCCCGAATACATCCGCTTGATCGCCGCAGGCCGCTACAGCGATGCCTACATGGTCAACTGGAAATCGAATGTGTTCCCCGGCATTCTCGGCCGCACCTGCGACCGACCCTGCGAACCGGCCTGCCGCCGCGGCCGCGTCGAGGAAGGCAATGTCGAACTGCGCAAACCCACCACGCACGAGGACGGCCCCAAGCCCGAGCCGGTGGCGATCTGCCGCCTCAAGCGCGTCGCCGCGGACCACAAGGACGACATCACCGCGCGCCTGCCCAAGGCGCCGAAACAGAAAAACGGCAAGCGCATCGCCTGCATCGGCGGCGGTCCGGCCTCGCTCACCGTGGCGCGCGATCTGGCCCCCCTCGGCTACGACATCACCATCTTTGAGGCCGACCCCAAGGCCGGCGGGTTCATGCGCAGCCAGGTGCCGCGTTTCCGCCTGCCCGAGTCGGTGATCGACGAGGAAGTCGGCTACATCACCGCCATCGGCAACATCACCGTCAAGACCGGGACCCGTATCGACAGCCTGAAAACAATCCTCGCCGAAGGCTATGACGCCGTATTCGTCGGCACCGGCGCGCCGCGCGGCCGCGACCTCGACGTGCCGGGCCGCCAGGAGGCCGCGGCCAACATCCATGTCGGCATCGACTGGCTGGCCAGCGTCTCCTTCGGCCATGTCGAAAAGATCGGCAAGCGCGTGATCGTGCTCGGCGGCGGCAACACCGCGATGGACTGCTGCCGCTCGGCCAAGCGCCTCGGTGGCGAGGATGTGAAGGTCATCGTGCGTTCGGGCTATGACGAAATGAGGGCGAGTCCCTGGGAAAAGGAAGATGCGATCCACGAGGGCATCCCCATCCTCAACTTCCTGGTGCCGAAATCCTGCAGGGTCGAGAACGGCAAA
>JAJTHX010000392.1 GCA_021300125.1 Betaproteobacteria bacterium
CCCCGCAGGCGATCGTGCGCACGGCATCACAGGGCATTTTCAGAACCAAAGATCACCGTACATTGGCTGGACATCACGCCGCCATTGCCGTGCGCCAAGGCCACATCGCAGCCCTTGACCTGGCGCTGGCCGCATTCGCCGCGCACCTGACGCACGGCCTCGATGATCACCAGCAGGCCGTACATGCCGGGGTGGCAGTACGACAGGCCGCCACCGGAGGTGTTGACCGCGAGTTTGCCGCCCGGAGCGATGGTGCCGCCGGCGACGAAGCGTCCACCCTCACCCTTGGGCACGAAACCGAGGTCTTCAAGGAACAGGATCGGCGTGATCGTGAAGGCGTCGTAGAGGGACAGCATGTTGACGTCCTTCTGGGTGACGCCGGCCATCTTGAAGGCCTGCGGGCCGGAGATCGCCGCGCCGGTGACCGTGAGGTCGGGCATGCTGGAGATGTTGGCATGGGACAGCGTTTCGCCGACGCCCAGCACATACACCGGCTTTTTCTTCAGCGTCTTTGCGCGCGCCGCCGAGGTCAGCACGATTGCGCCGCCGCCGTCCACAACCAGACAGCAGTCGCGCACGGTGAAGGGGTAGGACACCATGCGCGCGTTGAGCGCCTGTTCGATGGTCAGCGGCTCCTTCTCCCAGGCCTTGGGGTTCATCAGCGCCCATTGGCGGGCAGCCACGGCCACCTCGGCCAGGTGCTCACGGGTGGTGCCGTACTGGTGCATGTGGCGCGCCGCGGCCATGGCGTAGGCGCTGATCGGCAGGATCGGCCGGTACGGCGACTCGTAGGGGTTGAATTCGCGCGGGCTGGCGGCGGCGCGCGACACCGAGCGCTGGGTGCTGCCGTAAGCGATCACCGCGACCTCGCACAGGCCGAGCTCGATCGCAGCCTGGGCGTGGGCAACGTGCGACATGAAGGAGGAGCCGCCGATCTGGGTGCCGTCGAAGACTTTCGGCTTGATGCGCAGGTATTCGGCGAGTTGCATCGGCCCCATGCGCACCTGGGAGGCGGCGACGAACAGGCCGTCGACATCCTTCAGGGTGAGCCCGCAGTCGTCCAGCGCACGCATCGTGGCCTGGGCCATCAGGTCAACGGGCGTGGTGTGTTGTGCAACCTGGCCAAGGTCGGATTCAGCGGCGCCGACCACCGCAATGCTGCCGCGTTTGAGGGTCTTGGTCATTTCACGTCTCCCGCAGGGGTGAATACCGGATAGGGCAGGTTTTTCTCGTCGCCGGGATGGGTCTTGAACTTCACGCGCATGCCGATCCTCACGTCCATCGCGTCGATGCCCTCGACCCGGCTCATCAGGCGGTACCCTTCGTCCATGTCGATCAGCGCGACGTTCAGCGGCGCTTCGCCCTTGTAGTGCACGACCGTCGTCGAATATACCGTGCCGAGGCCTTTCGATACCCGCCACTCGATGTTGCTGCTGCCGGTCTCCGGCGCGACCGCGCGCGGGTAGAAGAACGCCTTGCCGTCGTCCTTGCACACCTGGTAGGCGAGTTCGCCCTTGTTCAGATGCCCGACATAGGTGCCGAGCGGGGACTGCTTCATCAGATCAGACATGTGCCGCTTCCTTTCTTCCATGTGAAACAACGTGCTGCATTCGGAACTTCCATCTTCGCAAATTCAATCCACCTTCATGCCGGAGGCCTTGACGACCCTGGCCCATTTTTCGATTTCGCGGTGCAGTGCCCGCGCGAATTCGTCCGGCGGCATGCCCACCGGCTCGGCGCCGCCGGCGGCCAGCTGCTGGCTGATTTTGGCATCTCGCAGCAGCGTGGCGAGTTCGCGGTAGAGCCGGTCAACCACCGGCCGCGGCGTGCCGGCGGGCGTGAACAGGCCGTGCCAGCCCTCGGATTCGTAACCCTGCAGGCCGGCTTCGCTGATGGTGGGCACCTGAGGCAGCAGTACCGAGCGGCGGGCATTGGTCACCGCCAGCACGCGCAGCCTGCCGGCTTCCACATGCGGCATCACGCCGGGTGCGCTGATGAAGGAGAGCTGGACATGGCCGCTGAGCAGGTCCACCACCGCCGGCGCCGCACCCTTGTAGGGCACATGCAGCATCTTCACGCCGGCCATGGTCTTGAACAGTTCCCCGGCGAGGTGTGTGGGCGCGCCGTTGCCGGTGGAGGCATAGCTCAGCGCGTCGGGACGCGCTTTCGCCAGCGCGATCAGCTCCTTCACCGATTTTACCGGCAGGGCCGGATGCACGACCAGGATGCTGGTGATGATCGCGACCATCGAGACCGCTGCGAAATCCTTGCGGATGTCATAGGGCAGGTTGGGCACCAGGCTGACGTTGATGGCGTTGCCGGTCGTGCACAGCAGCAGGGTGTGGCCGTCGGGCGGCGACTTGGCGACGATATCGGAGCCAAGTACGCCGCCGGCGCCACCGCGGTTGTCGATCACCACGCGCTGGCCCAGCGCTTCCCCCAGCCTTGGTGCCAGGGTGCGCGCAGTGATGTCCACCGGGCCGCCGGCGGGGAAGGGCACCACCAGGCGTACTGGCTTGACCGGGTAGTCGGCCGCCGTGGCAGAGCCGCAGGCAAGCAGCAGGGCCATCAGCCAGCGGTGGCGCGGCGGCAGGTGTTGGGTCATCAGTCGGCCTTGATTCCGGCGGTTTTCACGATCCTGCCCCATTTCTCGATTTCAGCGCGCAGGTAGGCGGCGAACTGCCCCGGCGTGGTGCCGACGGCTTCGACGCCGTCGCCGGCCAGCCGCTGCGCGACCTCCGGCAGCTTCATGATGCGGCTGGTTTCGCTGTTGATGCGCGCAACGGCCTCGCGCGGCGTGGCCGCGGGTGCGAGCAGGCCGTACCAGCCGCTGGCCTCGTAGCCGGGCA
>JAJTHX010000397.1 GCA_021300125.1 Betaproteobacteria bacterium
CGTGGAGCTGAAGGTGGCGAACATGAACTGCACCTCGTTGGCGAGCAGGCCCACGGTGGCCGGGCCGGCGCCACCCTTGTAGGGCACGCCGACGGCGGTGGCGCCGATGTTGTTGAGGAACATGATCGCCTCAAGGTTGTTGGCGCTGCTGGGCGCGGGCGAACCGTAGTTGAGCTTGCCCGGGTTGGCGCGCAGGTGGGCGATCAGTTCCTTGACGGTTTTTGCCGGCACCGAGGGGTGTACCACCAGGCTGCCGGGCACATCCACCACCTGGCTGACCGGGGTCAGGTCGCGGATCGGCCGGAACGGGAACTTGGTGTAGAAGTTCGGGTTGATGCCCATGGTGCCGACGTTGCCGAGCAGGAAGGTATAGCCGTCGGCGCTGGCACGCGCCGCGGCTTCGACGCCGATGTTGCCGGCAGCGCCGGAACGGTTCTCGATCACCACCTGCTGGCCCAGATGCTCGACCATCGGCGTCTGGATGATGCGGCCGACGAAATCGGAGGCGCCGCCCGGCGCGAAGGGCACGATCATGCGCAGCGGGCGGTTCGGGTAATCGCTGCCCCTGGCCTGGGCCAGGACGAGGGCGGGTGCGGAAAGGCTGAGTGCGGCAGCCAGCAGAACTGCGGGTTTGGCGGTCATCGGCGAGTCCTCCGAGGTTTTTATAACTAATTGATTTAATTATACTTTTTCTTCACCCGGTGCGATCGGCAGGGATACCGGGCGCTTCAGGCGGGCCGACAGGTCAATGGCCTTGGTCAGCATCAGGCGATTATGGCCTTCCGCGGCGGTCGCGTGTTGGGTCGGCACGCCCAGCGAGACACGGTTGAGCCAGGAATTGGTCTCCTCACGCATCGGGCCGCGCAGCTCGCCCAGCGCCATGTCGCCGACCGGGTAGCTGGTGAGGAAGTCAACATGGCGGCGTTTGTCCGGCGCGTAGCCTTCGCCCTGGATCAGGTTGGTGGCGAGCACGATGTCTCGGTGGGTGTCGTCGATCGTCAGCACGCCTTCGGTGCCGACCGCGCCGACTTCCAGGCTGTATACCGCACCCGGCCAGATTTCGGGCAGTGCCCAGGAAATGACCCCGTGGTAGATCGCGCCGTCATCGAAGCTGATGGTGTAACCGGTGCCGTCCACACCCTGCCAGGTCGGGCCCAGGGCCTTGTTCACCGAACGCGCATAGACCTCGACCGGTTTCTTGGCCTCCATCAGCCACATCACCACGTCAAGTGCATGGGTGCCCGAGATCACCATCGGCGTCACTTCAGAGCGGTTATCGCTGCGCTTGTAGTTGTCGATGGCCACCAGACGGTTCATGAACGCGCGCGAGGTTACCATGGTCACGTCGCCGAGCGAACCGGTGCGCACCTTTTCCTTGGCCACCAGCCAGCGGCGGCGGAAGCGCTGGGTGTAGCCGATCACCGCGTCGACGCCGTGCTTCTCGATCGCGGCCAGGGTCTGCGCCGATTCGCCAAGATCGGTGGCGAGCGGTTTTTCGATCAGCATCGGCAGCTTGCGCTCGGCAGCGAAGATCACCGGATCGACGTGCAGGTGTTCGTCGGTGCATACCGCCACCGCGTTGACTTCGGGGCGCGACAGCAGTTCGCGGAAGTCGGTGGTGACGAAATCGCCGCCGCATTTTTCACGCACGATCTCGCCGCGCTCGGGGTTCTTCTCGGCGATGCCGATCCAGCCCACCTCCGGGTGGCGCGCGGCGAGTTCGGCGCGGATCAGACCGACACGGCCCGCGCCGATGATGGCAAGGCCGATTTTCTTGGGGTTTTTCTTCATGATCGAATCCAGTTCAAGAGCAATTGACAGGACGGGCAGGATGGGCAGGATGAGAGCAAAAACAAAACCCGCAGATCATCATCAGGGTTTTATCCGGTAAATCCTGTCCATCCTGTTCATTCGGTTGTTCAGCGGCCGACAGCTGCCACGGCAGGACGCGACTCGGGCAGCGGCAGCATCACCGGCTCGTTGCGCTCGGCCGAGAGGTCGGCGGCGATGTAGACTTCCATCACGTTGCGCGCCTCCTCGGCGGTGACCAGCACCGGGCGGTCGCAGCATACGGCCTCGATAAAGTGCACGGTCTCCGCATGCATCGGGCCGGCGAAGGCGTGGTCCACACGCTCGCCCGGCATCGACGACATCGGCAGCTGGATGCCGCTTTTCATGGTGTTGAGCATCACGTCGCGGTGGGTGTCATCCACCATCAGCGCGCCGTCGGTGCCGATCATCTCGATCCAGGTGGTGCAGGCGTTGGGGTAGCCCGGGGGCAGGCTCCAGCCGGCGCCGATGACGAAGGACATGCCGCTGTCCATGGTTACGGTGATCCACTGGTTGTCGGGGATATCGGCGCCGCTGTTGGCCTTCATCGCGCCGTAATTGAGCTGCGAATAGACGCGGATCGGCTTTGCCGGCGCGAGACACCACAGGATGAAATCGAGGTCGTGGGTGGCTTCCATCGCGGCTGGCGAGAGCTTGCTGCGGCCGGTGATCTTGGCGCCGAGGCTCCTCTGGATGTGGCGTGAAACCAGCGCGCTCACCGGCTTGCCGATGATGCCGGTGTCGAGGCATTTCTTGACGTAGGCGTATTTCGGGTTGTAGCGCTGCGAATAGCCGATAGTGAACTTGACACCCTTGCGTTTGGCGATGGCGATCAGCTCGTCGGCTTCATGCAGCTCGACGGCGATCGGTTTTTCCATGAACACGTGCAGGCCGCGCTCCAGGCAGTCGCGCGCCATCGGGTAGTGCAGCTTCTCCGGCGTCGCAGAAATCATCACTGCATCGAGGTCCTTGACCTCGAGCAGCTTGTGATAGTCGTCGCTGGCCGATTTGACGTTGCAGGACTTCGCGATCTCCTCGCGCCGCTCGGCGCGGGTCTCGACGATGTGCAGGTCCTTGACAGCCGGGTTGATGGCGCAGGTCTCGGCGCGGATGCCGCCGCACCAGCCGGTGCCGATGATGCCGACATTGATGGGTCTCACGTTTGATCTCCTCGGAGGCAGCGCCGCCACAGGCAGGCTCTGCAGGGTTTTCGGACCGCGCAATGGTAACGACGGGGCGTGGCGCGGACAAATACCAAATCACAAGTCGTGACATGCCGGTTCGGCATGGCTACACTGCCAGCCGCGGCATGGCCTGCTTGTTGCGACGCAGCAATCCCGCCAGTAAAAACCGCCGCCGGCAACGCCGCCACCCGTACCACGGCCGCTGCCCTTAATCATGCTGCTTTGTTATCTCATGTCACGATCCTGCATTCCGGGCACCTGATCCTTCACCACCGAGACTTCGACACCCGACCATGGACCTGCGCGGCATCCGCTATTTCGTACAGATTGCCGAACTGGGCAGCATCACCCGCGCCGCGCAGCAGTTGCGCGTCGCGCAGCCGGCGCTGTCGCGGCAGCTGCACGGCCTGGAGCAGGAACTCGGCGTGACACTGCTGGTGCGCCTGCCGCGGGGTGTACGCCTGACTACTGCCGGGCGCCAGTTTCTCGACCATTGCCAGCGCATCCTGCGCGAGCTTTCGCGCGCGCAGGAAGAGCTACGCGGCGGCGCCGGCGCAGAGCAGAGTCGGGTCATCCTCGGCGTGTCGCCGACCACGGGGCCGCTGCTGCTCCCGGGCGTGGTCGAACGCATGCGCAGGCAATGCCCGCAGATCAGCCTCAAGGTGGTGGACGGCTTCAGCTACCAGCTGTACGAATGGCTGCAGGCCGGACGCGCCGATGTGGCGGTACTGACCAATCCGGTCAATTCGCGCACGATTCGTGTCGCGCCGCTGATTTCAGAGCCGGTGGTGGTGTTCGCCCGGGCGCAGCCGCGCCCGCCGCGGCGTTATTTCACCGTGGCCGAACTGGCGCGCACGCCGGTGGTGAGCACTGAGGCGATCCGCACCATTGCCGACGAGCAATTGCAGCGTTTCGGGGCACGGGTGCGCCTTGAAGCCGAGATCGACGCGGTGGAGGCGATCCGCCGCCTGGTGCTGCGCGGCGTCGGGCTTGCGCTGATGCCGGCCTCGACCTTTCACGAGGATGTCGCGGCCGGCCGCCTGCTGGCGCTGCCGGTGGTGGACGCGAACATCCATCGTATACTCACGCTCGCCCAGCAGGCGGAGCGGCGCCCCTCGCCGGCAATCGACGAGGTTGCCCAGATCGTCGTCGCCGAAGTGCGCGCGCTGGCGGAGCAGGGGGTGTTCGGCCTGCAGGGTCACAACGAGAGCGGGGCGGCGCCGCAGCCGCGCAAACGCAGAAAAAGCAAACAGGAGAGAACCGCAGCATGAAGCGCATCGACGTCCACAATCACGTCATCCCCGAGACCCTGGTCAAGGCCATGCAGGCCGATCCGGTCTACAACACAAAAATCGAGGGCGAGGGCGCGAACCGCGTGTTCATCCGCGGCAAGGTGCGCTTCCGGTTCGACGCGGAGTTCTACGCCGCCGACGCCAAGCTGGAGTCGATGGACCGCAAGAAGATCGACATCGCCTTCATTTCCCCGGGGCCGCAGTGCTTTTTCTACAACCTGAAGGATGAGCTGGCCATCAAGACCGCGCGCCTGGTAAACGACGGCATCGCGCAGATGGCGGCAGCCAAGCCCGACCGCCTGCGCGGCAGGGCGACGCTGCCGATGCAGCACCCGGAAGCGGCCATTGCCGAACTCGAGCGCGTGGTCAAGGAATACGGCTTCAGGGGCGTCGAGCTGGGCACCGCCATCGGCGAAGAGGAGCTGGCCGATCCGAAATTCCGCCCGGTGTTAAAGCGCATCGAGGAACTGAAGGTGATGATCTTCGCGCATCCCAACACCCAGGGTTCCGCGGGCCGCCTCGACTGTTACTACCTGACCAACCTGATCGGCAACCCGCTCGACACCACGATCATGGTCGGCAAGCTGATGTTCAGCGGTGCGCTGGATGAACTCAAG
>JAJTHX010000128.1 GCA_021300125.1 Betaproteobacteria bacterium
GAACGGTTCTCGATCTTTGTCGGCAGCAATCCCGAAAGCATTGACCGCATGGTCGCCATTGCCGGGCTGCGTGACGGCGACGTGGTCACCGACCTCGGCTCCGGCGACGGCCGCATCGTCATCACCGCGGTCAAGTCGCATCCCGGCGTGCGCGGCTGGGGGGTGGACATCGACGAGAAGCTGGTGGTGCAATCCACGGCCGAGGCCAAGAAGGAAGGCCTCTCCGACCGAGTGCGCTTTCTGCACCAGAACGCCTTCGACGCCGACCTGACCCAGGCCAGCGTCATCTTCATGTGGCTGTGGCCCGAATTCATGTACATGCTGCGCACCAAGATCCTCGCCGAAGCGCGTCCGGGCACACGGGTGGTCACCAACATGTGGGACCTCGGCAGCTGGAAACCGGACGCCACCGACGACCGCCAGATGCCGGTGCACATGTGGGTGGTGCCCGCGAAAGTGCAGGGCAACTGGAGCTGGGACCTCGCCGTGGGCGGCATCAAGCGCCACTATGCGGCGGTGCTCGAGCAGCAGTTCCAGCAGGTTGAGGGTGTGGTCCGCGCCGGCGACCGCCGCGGCGTGTTCCGCAACATGCGCCTGCGCGGCGAAGACTTCAGCTTCACCCTGGACATGACGATGGACGGCAGCGGCCTCTTCCGCCACACCTTCAACGTCAAGGTGCGCGGCGACCAGATGGTCGGTACCGTGCGCGTGGTGGGGCTGAAAGGCGAGGAGGAAATCGGCGAGGCCACGACCATGCCCTTCCAGGCCTCGCGCACCCCGAAGAGCGCCTATTTCGCGCCGACGGGGCTGGTCAAGCGCTGAGTCAGGGCCGGAGCCTTACCCTGGGGGCGCATCGCCGCAAGGCGTTGCGCCCCTGTGTTTTGGTGAATCAGCCGGAACGCCGCACCAGCAGCGGCACGATCGCATCAACCGCAATGCGCGCTTTTTCGCGCAGCACCGCGTCGTCGTTGTTGGCGACCGGATGCGCGATCACCGCGAAGGGATAGTCCTTCAGGCCGTTGGCGGCGGCCACCGCGTTTGCGGTGGCAACGAAGCGGTCGGTCATGATCGCAACCGCAGGAATGCCGAGCCGCTCGGCTTCGATGGCGTCGTGCAGACTGCACGACGAGCAGCTGCCTCAGTCGCCGGTGGCGGCGAGGATGGCGTCCGCACCGCGCAGTTCCATCAGCATCGGCCCCGGCACCGGGCGCGAGGCATCCGGCTTGCGCCGGCGGATGCATTCACGCACGCGGTATTCCTGCCGCAGGATCTCCTCGATAAAGTCGAACAGGCGCCTGGTGCCGATCTTGGCGTTGTCGATCATGCCCACGACTGCGCCCTCAAGGCTGGCGAGCGGCGGCGCGAGGCGCAAAGCCTCGCCTTCGGCGGACTGGGTGGGGTCAAGCACTCTCAGCGTCATGTTGTCCTCCTGATTGCAATTCAGCCGGCAACGGCCATCGTCACCGCCAGCGATTTCTTGCCGTACCAGGGCGGCAGGATCGCGGCAAATCCGCCCGCGGGACCGCCGGCCGCGACCACCAGCAGGTCGTCCGGCGAGCGCAGCGCGCAGTACACCTGGTCCTCGTCCTTGCGCCCCGCCACCGCAGCCTTGCCGACCGTGCGCCACTCGCCGCGCTTCACGCGCGCCTTCTCGAACACGTATTCGCGGATGTCCTGCTTGCGCCAGCCCGCGGCGGCGAAGATGTCGCGCTGCTGCTTCGCGATCACCAGCGCGTAATTGCCCTCCCAGATCGAGTAGAGCAGCATGTTGCTGCGCATTGCCGCGGCATAGGTGTCGCAGAGCTCGCGAGGGTCGTGGGTCCACTCGTTCATGATCTGCGTCGGCGACTCCACCTGCAGCGAGGTCACCGCCGATTGCCCAGCGGCCAGGCCGCGCTCGACCGACAGCGGCAGCCACGGCGAATCCTCCTCGTCCTCGGCGATGCAGAAGGTGAACTTGCCGGGATGCCCCAGCGTCGAGCGGTCGAGCTGGCCGGGTATGCCGCCGAGCACATTGAGCAGGATCAGGCGGATGCTGCGGCCGATGGTGGCGTTGGCGCGGCAGGCGTTGGCGAGCACGTTGTGGGTGGCGTTCATGCCGATCGCCTGGCGCACCGGACCGTTGACGACGATGAACGGGGCGCTGCCGCCAGTGCTGGCGGTGCTGCCGTGCAGCGCGTATTCCGGCTGGCACATCGCCTTCACCACCGCCACCACCACCGGCAGGTATTCCGGCAGGCAGCCCGCCATCACCGCGGCGATCGCGACTTTCTCGGCGCTGATGCTGCGCCGGCGTACCGGCTCGATGCCGATGACATCGCCGGGCGCAAGGTGCGCGGCGTCCAGGAACCGCGCCACGGCATCCTCGGTCGGCGGCATGACGGGCAACCCGTCGGTCCAGCCCCTGCGCTGGAACAGTTCATTCGCCTCGACCGCGTCGGCAACCTCGTGTACCGCGCTGGCGAACCCCGGTCCGCTCATTGCGGCGCGGCTTCCACCGCCTCGCACAGCAGGTCGAGCGCCGCCGCGGCAAAGGCCTGCATGTTGGCAACACGATCCGTCGAGCCGGTTTCGAGGCTGCGTGAACGTTCGCCGGCGGGACCGACCACCGCGAAGCAGGCATGCCCCGCCGGATAGCCGTAGCGGCTGCCGGTGGGACCGGCAGCGCCGGTTTCACTGAGCGTCCAGTGCGTTGCCGCACGCTCGCGCAGCCGGCGCGCCTTGCGCAACGCGTAGGCCTCGGTGGACGGTGTGATGTCGCGCACGTCCTTGTCCGAGAGGCCGAGGAATTCGCGGCGCATCTGGTAGGTGTAAATCACCAGTCCGCCGCGCACGCAGGCCGAGGCACCGGGCACCGCAAGCAGCGCCGCGGTGATCAGCCCGCCGCAGGACGACTCGGCCACCGCGATGGTATGGCCGCGGGTCTTGAGCAGTTCGATCGCGCGTTGCGCGTGGGGCAGCAGTTCGTTCATGGACACTTTCGCATTCAGGGTTTTTCAACCATCCGGAACACCGTCACCTTGTGCGAGCCGCCGGCTTTGCGCTCGGCGGCCGTGGCGGCTCCGGCGCGGACAGCGGCACCGTGACCGTCAATCACACTGGCAGCATCACCACCGAAGGCGACAACTCGTA
>JAJTHX010000084.1 GCA_021300125.1 Betaproteobacteria bacterium
AGCAGTATCGGCACGCACCTCGTAATCACGGCGACGCAGCCGCTTGGCCAGCGATCGCGGCATCCGGAATTCCTCCGGCACCAGCACCATCCTCGGGTCGGGGCACCACCACAGCAGCGGTTCGCCTTCCCCGTACCAGGGAAAAATCCCCAGGCGGTAGGCGCCGAGCAGGCGCTCCGGTTCCAGGTCGCCGCCGGCAGCGAGCAGGCCGTTGGGTTCGCGCAGTGCGCGATCCACGGGCGGGAATGCCGAACTGGTTTCAAGCCAGGGAATCATCTCCGGATTTTAAGGGCGCTCTTGATCTGCATCAAAAGGTGCTGCGGCGTAATGTCTAGCATCAAGCCATCGACAACCATTCGAAACCAGGAGAAACAAAATGGGTGGCAAATTCTGGGCAACAGTGGCGCTGGCTTTCGCGGTGACCGGCGGTGTGGCGCAGGCGGCGCAGGGCGACTGGCTGGCCCGTGCCAGGGTGATCAACATCAGCCCCGACGCGAGTTCCTCAGCGCTCAATCTTGATGCCAGCAACGAAACCACGCTGGAACTCGATTTCACCTATTTCGTCACCCGCAACATCGGCCTCGAGCTGATCCTGGCCACCAAAAGGCACACCATTACCTCGAATGGCGCGGGCATCGGTGATGTGAGCCTGCTGCCGCCGACCCTGACCGTGCAGTACCATTTCGCGCCGGACAGCCCGTCGTTCCGGCCCTATGTCGGCGCCGGCATCAACTACACGCGCTTCTACGACATCAACCTGCTCAACGGCGCGGCCACCGTGGACAAGAGCAGCTGGGGCGGTGCGATCCAGCTCGGCGCCGATTTCCCGATCAACAAGACGTTCTTCATCAACGTGGACGTGAAGAAGATCTGGATCGACACCGACGTCAAGCTGATCGCGACGGGCGCCACCGCTGCAAACTTCAAGATCAATCCCGTGATCTTCGGTCTTGGCGTGGGCATGAAGTTCTGAGATGGCTGAGTCATGACCCGCGCGAGCGCGGCGCAGGATCTGGCGTCGCGGCCCGCTCCGGTACAGGCCGGTGCGGGCTGTTTTCATTGCGGTTTGCCGCTGGACGGCCTGGTGTTTCCGGTCACCATCGACGGCGCCAGCCACGACACCTGCTGTGCCGGCTGCCAGGCGGTGGCGCAGGCCATTGCCGATAACGGCCTGTCGGCCTATTACCGCAACCGCAGCGCTCCGGCGCCCCCGGCGCGCGAGGCCGACCTGCTGCCTGCCGAACTGGGGGTGTTCGACCTGCCCGAGGTGCAGCGCGACTTTGTGGCTTCGTCCGGCGGCAATCTGCGCGAGGCGTCGCTGCTGATCGACGGGGTGACCTGTGCCGCCTGCATCTGGCTGATCGAGCAGCGCCTGGCGCGTCTGCCCGGGGTGCGCGAGGTCCGCATCAACTACGCCACGCGGCGCGCGCGGGTGGGCTGGGACGAAACTCAGACGACGCTCAGCAGCATCCTTGCCGCGGTTGCGGCGCTTGGCTATGCCGCGCACCCCTATGATCCGGCCAGGGCGGAGGAGCGGCTGCGGGCCGAGCGCTCCTCCCTGCTGTGGCGCCTGTTCATTGCCGGCTTCGGCATGATGCAGGTGATGATGTATGCGGTGCCGGTCTATATCGCCGACGGTGCGATGACGCCGGACATCGAGCAGCTGATGCGCCTGGCCAGCCTGGTGCTGACGTTGCCGGCGGCGCTGTGGTCGGCGCTGCCGTTCTACCGCGGCGCACTGCGCGACCTGCGCGCGCGCCGTCCCGGCATGGATGTGCCGGTGAGTCTCGGCATCGTGATCGCCTTTGTTGCCAGCCTGTGGGCGACCTGGACCGCCAGTGGCGAGGTCTATTTTGATTCGGTCACCATGTTCGTGTTCCTGCTGCTGGGTGCGCGCTACCTTGAGCTCGAGGCGCGTGCGCGGGCGGTGCGCAGCCAGGACCGGCTCGCCCGCCTTGCGCCGCTGACGGCGGAACTGCTCGAAGCCGGCGATGCCGGCATGCGCGTGGTGGCCGCTGCGTCGCTGCAGCCGGGTGACCGCCTGCGCCTTCGTCCCGGCGCGGCGGTGCCCGCAGACGGAGTGGTGCTCAGCGGCGTTTCGGCGACCGATGAGTCGCTGCTCACCGGTGAGTCGCGCCCGGTACCGAAGCGCGCAGGCGACATGCTGACCGGTGGTTCGGTCAATCTCGATGGCGTGCTGACCATGCGCGTCACGCGTGCCGGAGAGGCGACCGTGCTCTCCGGCATCCTGCGCCTGCTCGACCGCGCGCAGTCGGAAAAACCGCGCATTGCGCAGGCGGCGGACCGGCTCGCCGCCATTTTTGTTACCGCGCTGCTGGTGCTGGCGGTGGCGGCTTTCGCGGCATGGTGGATGATCGAGCCGTCGCGGGCGCTGTGGATCGCGGTCTCGCTGCTGGTGGTGACCTGCCCCTGTGCGCTGTCGCTGGCCACTCCGCTGGCACTGGCGGCTGCGACCGGGTCCGCCTACAGGGAAGGCATGCTCATCACCCGCGGCAGCGCGCTGGAGACGCTGGCCCGCGCCACGCAAGTGGTGTTCGACAAGACCGGCACCCTCACCACCGGCCGCATGACACTGGCCGGCGTGGTGCCCTTGGGTGATGCCGGGCGCGAGCAGTGTCTGGCCCTCGCCGCCGCGCTGGAGTCGTGGTCTGAACATCCCGCCGCGCGTGCGCTGGTGCAGGCGGCGACCGGCGTGCATCCGGTGGCCTCTGCGGTGCGCAATGTGACGGGCGAAGGCGTCGAGGGCATCGTTGCCGGGCGCCGCTGCCGCATCGGCAAGCCGCAGTTCGTGGCGGCGCTGCACGGGCTGCCGCTGCCGGCGCAGGCGGGCGTGCCCGATGC
>JAJTHX010000262.1 GCA_021300125.1 Betaproteobacteria bacterium
GGCGCTGAAGGCCGACGAGTGCCAGATCTACACCGATGTGGATGGCGTTTACACCACCGATCCGCGCATCGTGCCCGAAGCCCGCCGCCTGAAGACCGTCACCTTCGAGGAAATGCTCGAAATGGCGAGCCTCGGCTCCAAGGTGCTGCAGATCCGCTCGGTCGAATTCGCCGGCAAATACAAAGTGCGCCTGCGCGTGCTCTCCAGCTTTGAGGACGAGGGCGAAGGCACGCTGATCACTTTCGAGGAAGACAAGGACATGGAAAAAGCCGTCATTTCCGGCATCGCGTTCAACCGCGACGAAGCCAAGATTACCGTGCTCGGCGTGCCCGACCGTCCCGGTATTGCCTACCAGATCCTAGGCCCGGTGGGCGAGGCCAACATCGACGTCGATATGATCGTGCAGAACGTCGGCCACGACGGCCTGACCGATTTTTCTTTCACGGTGCACCGCAATGATTACCAGAAGACCCTGAAGGTGCTGGAGCCGGTGCTCGAGCACACCAAGGCTCGCGGCATGCAGGGCGGGGACAAGATCGCCAAGGTATCGGTGGTCGGCGTCGGCATGCGCTCCCACGCCGGCATCGCCAGCACCATGTTCCGCACGCTGGCCGAGGAGGGCATCAACATCGAGATGATCTCCACTTCTGAAATCAAGATTTCCGTGGTGATCGACGAGAAATACACCGAACTCGCGGTTCGTGTGCTGCACAAGGCTTTCGGGCTTGATCAGCCAGTCTGACCGCCGGATTGGCGGGCAGGGGTGCTGTGGTAACCTTGACGCCAAAGCAGCAACAGTTTTTTGAAGTTTATGCCGCAAAAGAGTTCCGGAGAGATGGCCGAGTGGTCGAAGGCGCGCCCCTGCTAAGGGCGTATGGGGACAAAATCTCCATCGAGGGTTCGAATCCCTCTCTCTCCGCCAATAATAAGTTCTAAGAAGTCCAGAGAAGTCCAAAAAAACCCATTACCTATCTGATAGATAACGGGTTTTTTGTTTTTTAACGTCTAGGGACGTGCTTTGACAGCCGTTACATATTGGGGGCATCCTTGGGGGCATCCGCCTGTAACACGACGGGGCAATCTGCAAGACCCTGCAGATCGGCTCGACCCCGTAGGCATCCCGGTAGCGGTCTATGTAAGCCTTCAAGACTTGAGTCGGCGGTCGAGCTCCGCCTGGGCAAAAAACGCGCTGGCCGTCTTGAGGATCTCGTTGGCCCGACGCAGTTCCTTGACCTCGCGTTCCAATGCCTTGATGCGCTCTCGCTCGCTGGTGGTCAGACCATCACGCTGGCCGCTGTCGACCTCATCAAGCTTGACCCATTCCAGCAAGGTCTGGGGCACGCAGCCGATCTTGGGCGCAATGGATTCAACGGCAGCCCACAGAGATGGATACTCGCCCCGGTGCTCCTGCACCAGGCGCACCGCACGCTCACGGACCTCGGGGGAAAACTTGTTCGTCTTGTTCATGGCTCCATTCTCTCAAAGGTTGGAGCCTCCTCAATTCCCGGGGCGATTCACGCCGGCACAACTTGCCCTCGCATGGCTGCTCCATCAAGGCAATGACATATTCCCCATACCGGGGACTCGGAGAGTCTCTCGCGTTGACGAGAATGCGGGCGCATCAGAGCTTAGGCTCAGTGCGGAGCAGCTCATGTTGATCGATCAAGCTGCTCCTGCAGGAGTTGCCGAAGGGTCGACGCTTGTTTGATCTATACAAACGCTTTTTGTTTCAAAGCCATTGGTCGGGGTGATCGAAAAATTCGCCTTTTAGCGCCGTACCGAATAGCCAAGCAGTGAGTTGCTGCTGGTACCGATCAAAATCATGTTGGCTTCGTGGCAACCATCACGTTTGCCTGCTGGTGAACCGATCTAGGAGATCTTTGTGGCGATAGGCCCATTGAGACAGGTCTTGCTGCACTTCATAGGCATCCGTCGGCGCAACAGGATTAGTCCTCACTGCCGGCTGAGCAGTCATGCTTTCCGTGTTGGCCGGGGGATACCCGAAATACAGCGAGCGACGCAGGAAGATCGTGCAAAGTTCCTCGGTGGCGGCTTTGATACGGGCACTGGTCTCTGGTCCGCTGCGCGTGGTGCGGTCGGTGAAGATGCTGTGCCCGCCTGTGTTGTACACCGCCAGCGTTCTGGGCGATTGGGTCATGGCGTCAAAGATGGCGATGCGGTCTTCGATCGTACTTCGGTAGCCGGGCAGGTTGATGGTGTCCTCCAGACTGGTGATGTGCAGCGTTGGCAAGTTCACTGCGCCAAGCACCTGACGCGCAGGTCCCTGTCCGATCAATGGCGGTGCCGAAATGAGGATGGCGGCCTTGATCCGCCGGTCCTGAAGGTCGGTTAAGTTTGGATTGCCGGTTTTCACCTGGGCGCCGGCAACCAGCATGGCCGTATTCGCGCCATACGAGTGACCGGCAACTGCGATGCTTGAGGCATTAAACAGCTGACCCTGATCTGAGGCGAGGACATGGTTCAGGGCAAAACGCAAATCTAGCACCCTGGCCAGGGCTTCGGACTCGTGCGCCGCTGTCTGCAAGCGCTGTAGCAATTCCAACGGATTGCCTCGCCACACGCTGTTGTCACTGCCGACATGTTGCGGATGGAGGCTGGCCAAGCCGGCATTGGCCCAATGGCGGGCGAGGTAGCTGTAGCCCATGCGCGAGCCGCCAAGGCCGTGCGAGA
>JAJTHX010000129.1 GCA_021300125.1 Betaproteobacteria bacterium
CTGATGTTCCCGGACGATCCGGACGTCAAGGCGGTGGCCGAAGCCATGTTCGATCCCTTCGAATACCTCGTGCTCCGCCACAAGGACGGCCTGCTCAAGACCGGCTTCAGTAAACCGCTGGGCAAGGTCTCTTACCACATCCCCTGCCACCTGCGGGTGCAGAACATGGGACAGAAAACCCGCGAACTGCTGGAGATGGTGCCGGAAACCAGGGTCACCACGGTTGAACGCTGTGCCGGGCATGACGGCACCTGGGGCGTCAAAAGCGAGTTTTTTGACCAGTCGATGAAAATTGGCCGCCCGGTGTTCCGCCAGATGGGTGAGGCGTCGCCCGATTACATCAGCTCCGACTGCGCCATCGCCGGCCGCCACATTCAGCAGGGCATTGGCGAAGGCGCCGGTGCCGGCGCTGAAAAACAGCATCCGATTACCCTGATACGCATGGCCTACGGGCTATGAACCACGAAAACGGACGATGAATACTGACATGGCACACGTTACCCGCGAATCCCTGATGCCCCTCGAAGCCTATGCCAAGGCGCGCCCCGAGTTCCGCGCCAAGGTGATGGCGCACAAGAAAGACCGCACCATCCAGATTGGCAGCCACGTCACCCTCATTTTCGAGGACGAACTGACCATCCGTTACCAGATCCAGGAAATGCTGCGTGCCGAACGCATTTTCGAGGAGGACGGCATCAACGACGAACTCGAGGCCTACAACCCGCTGGTGCCCGACGGCAGCAACTGGAAGGCGACGATGCTGATCGAGTATCCGGACGTTGAAGAGCGCCGTACCTGGCTGTCGAAGCTGATCGGCATCGAGGACCGGGTCTGGGTCGAAGTTGCAGGCTGCAATCGTGTGCACGCCATCGCGGACGAGGATCTCGAGCGCGAGAACGCCGAGAAAACGTCCTCGGTGCATTTCATGCGCTTTGAACTGTCGCTGCAGATGGTTGCCGCGCTGCGCGCTGGCGCGGAACTGGCGATTGGAATCGACCACCCGAACTACAGTGCCCAAGCGCGGCCCGTGTCCGCGGCCATGCGCGCGTCCCTGATCGGCGATCTCGCTTGAACTGACTGTGCATGGCGGGCCGGAGTACAATGCCACCATGCGCAACCGCCTGCTCCTGATTCTGCTGGCCTGCGGCCTGGCAGGGTCGCTGCCGGGCCTGGCCCAGACCCTGTGGGACGGCTGGGATTACAAGTACGACAAGGAAATCCTGCCCTGGTCGGAACTGGTTGCGGACCTGCCGCCATATCCTTCCGACAGCACGCTGATTCCGCTCGAAATCGACGTGGTCACCCCGCACCGCTACTTCGTGGATGCGAAGTCGCTGTCCTCCGGCAAGGACGGCGTGGTCCGCTACACGCTGGTGGTCAGGACCGCCGGCGGAGCTACCAACGTTTCCTTCGAAGGCATCCGCTGCGACTCGGCCGAACAGAAGTATTACGCCATCGGCCGTCCCGCCGACCGCAGCTGGGTGCGCGCGCGAGATCCCCAATGGCGGACTTTCTCGGCGCGCCAGGGCGGCGCGCACCATGCCTCGCTGTATCAGTGGTATTTCTGCAAGATCAGGACGGCCGAACCGGCCGACCGCATCCTGCGTGCCCTGCGTGCGGGTATTCCGCGTCCGCAGCTGCTGGAGTGATTGCCGGCCATCAGAGCAGGACCAGGTTGTCCCGGTGGATCAGCTCCGGTTCATCGACATAGCCCAGCTTGGCTTCGATCTGGCTTGAAGGTGTGCGCAGGATGCGGCAGGTTTCGCCATGGCCGTAATTGACCAGCCCCCGGGCAATTTCACGCCCTTGTTCGTCCAGGCAGCTCACCACCTCGCCGCGGCCGAAACTGCCGCTGGCGGATACCACACCGACCGGGAGCAGACTCTTGCCGTCCACGGTCAGCGCCTTTACCGCACCCGCGTCGAGCGTGACCTGGCCGCGTACCTGCAAATGATCCGCCAGCCACTGCTTGCGGGCCGCGATGGTGCCCTCTCCGGCCAGCAGCTGCGTGCCCAGCTTTTCTCCCCGCGCAAGGCGCAACAGGACCTCGGGTTCGCGGCCTGAGGCGATCACGGTATGGGCACCGCTGCGCGCCGCGCGTTTGGCTGCGGTGATCTTGGTGAGCATGCCGCCACGTGCGATCGCGCTGCCGGTCGAGCCGGCAATGGTTTCCAGCCAGGGATCGCCGGCAGTACCGTCGCTGACCAGCGTCGCGGCCGGATCCTTGCGCGGGTCGGCGCTGTAAAGCCCTTTCTGGTCGGTGAGGATGATCAGCGCATCGGCTTCGATCAGGTTCGTCACCAGCGCCGCGAGTGTGTCGTTGTCGCCGAATCGGATTTCGTCGATGGCCACCGTGTCGTTCTCGTTGATCACCGGGATCGCACCCAGGCCGAGCAGGGTGCGTAGGGTTGAGCGCGCGTTCAGATAACGCTTGCGGTCCGCCAGGTCTTCGTGGGTGAGCAGGATCTGCGAGGCCAGCAGGCCATGGCCACGGAAACAGGATTCATACACCTGTACCAGGCCCATCTGGCCCACCGCGGCGGCCGCCTGCAGTTCGTGCAGCGCATGCGGACGCTGCGTCCAGCCCAGGCGCTGCATGCCTTCGGCGATCGCGCCGCTGGACACCAGCACCACTTCCCGTCCGTCGTGACGCAGGCGGGCGATCTGTTCGGCCCAGCCGGTCAGCGCCTGGTGATCAAGGCCTAGGCCCGAGTTGGTGACCAGGGCGCTGCCGACCTTCACCACCAGCCTGCGCGCGCCGCGGATCACTGATTCCCGCGCATTGCTCATGATGCTGTTTTCCCGGTTTTGCGCGGCGTCCGTTTCGGCGCGCCCGCGCCTTCAAGGTGTTCCATTACCGCGAACACCAGCGGCTTGCAGCCCGCCCCGCTGATTGCCGAGATCGCGAAGTGGCGGCGCTTGGCCCCCAGTTTTTTCAGCAGCGCCGCGATGCGTTCTTCCCGCTCTTCCTCGGGCAGCAGGTCCACCTTGTTCAGCACCAGCCACCGCGGCTTGCGGTAGAGGGTTTCGTCGTATTTGCGCAATTCCCGCACCAGCGCCCGCGCGTCGCGCACCACATCGGCCTCGGGATCCGGCGGCGCAACGTCGATCACGTGCAGCAGCACGCGCGTGCGCGCGAGATGGCGCAGGAACTGGTGGCCGAGGCCTGCGCCTTCAGACGCGCCCTCGATCAATCCCGGGATGTCCGCCATCACGAAGCTGCGGTTGTCATCGACCCGTACCACCCCCAGGTTGGGCTGCAGCGTGGTGAAGGGATAATCGGCGACCTTGGGACGCGCTGCGGAAACGGCCCGAATCAGGGTCGACTTGCCGGCGTTGGGCAGTCCGAGCAGGCCGACGTCGGCCAGCACCTTCAGTTCCAGGCGCAACTGGCGCGACTCGCCGGGCTCGCCGCGGGTGAACTGGCGCGGTGCGCGGTTCACGCTGGATTTGAAATGCAGGTTGCCCAGCCCGCCGCTGCCGCCCTTGGCCAGCAGCGCCCGCTGCTCGTGCGCCGACAGGTCGGCGATCACTGCGCCGCTCTCCTGGTCCGTGATCACGGTGCCCACAGGCATGCGCAGCACGATGTCTTCAGCGGACCGTCCGTAACAGTCCGAACCCATGCCTTTCTCGCCATTGCGCGCGCGGTGGATCCGCGCGTAGCGGTAATCGATCAGGGTGTTGATGTTGCGGTCGGCCACGGCCCAAATGCTGCCGCCGCGGCCGCCGTCGCCGCCGTCAGGGCCGCCGCGGGGCACGTACTTCTCGCGGCGAAAGCTGGCCATGCCGTCTCCGCCCTTGCCGGCATGGACCTCAATACGCGCTTCGTCGATGAATTTCATGATGCAATCCCAACAAAAAAGGCCCTGTCGTTCAACAGGGCCTTTTCCGCAGGAAACCGGAGGGTCAGGCGGGAACGACGCTGACGGTCTGCCGGCGCTGCGGCCCCTTGGTGGCAAACTGCACGCGGCCGTCAACCTTGGCGAACAGGGTATGGTCGCGGCCCATGCCGACATTTTCGCCGGCATGCACGCGGGTGCCGCGCTGGCGGATGATGATGCTGCCGGCGGGGATCAGCTCGCCGCCGAAGCATTTCACGCCCAGGCGTTTCGATTCGGAGTCGCGGCCGTTGCGGGAGCTGCCGCCTGCTTTTTTATGTGCCATGGTGCTGTCTCCTTACGGGCGAAATCTCAGCCGGCGATGCCGGTGATTTCGAGCTCGGTGAAATTCTGACGGTGGCCCTGGGTCTTGCGGTAGTGCTTGCGGCGGCGCATCTTGAAAATGCGGATCTTGTCACCGCGCCCCTGGGAGAGCACCTTGGCCTTGACGGCGGCGCCAGAAAGCAGGGGGCTGCCCAGCTTGACTTCGCCCTCGTTGGCGATCATCAACACCTGGTCCAGCGTCACTTCGCTGCCCACTTCGGCCGGCAATTGCTCGACCTTGATCTTGGTTCCGGCACTGACGCGATACTGCTTGCCGCCGGTTTTGACTACGGCATACATGGGTAAGCCCTCGGCTTCGACTACGGAAAAGCCGGCGATTATACAAGCCGCAAGGCCCTGCGTCAAAAGTGCTGTGAGCCCGACCAGTCCAGCAAGGTAAAAAAATATTCAATATAATCAATGAGTTGAAAAAATAGCGTCCGGTCTTCACTAGGATACGCGATGCTTCAGGGCGCTTCAGCCGCAAATTGCTATCATCGCGACTTTTTCGCCGTGACCCGAGAACCCCTGGAAACCCTGCAGCAGTTGCTCGCCGACGACCTCCGGGCCGTGGACCGCGAGATCCGGGAGCGGCTGCATTCGGACGTGGCGCTGGTGCGCCAGGTTTCCGAATACATCATCGGTGGCGGCGGCAAACGGCTGCGCCCGGTGCTGGTGCTGCTGTCGGCCGGTGCCCTGGGTTACCGCGGCACCGCCCATCACTGCCTCGCGGCTGTGGTTGAATTCATTCACACTGCCACGCTGCTGCACGACGATGTTGTCGACGAATCCGCGTTGCGCCGCGGCCGGGCGACCGCGAATACGCTGTTCGGCAATGCCGCTTCGGTGCTGGTTGGCGACTTTGTTTATTCGCGCGCCTTCCAGATGATGGTTGGCGTGGGCAATCCGCGGGTGCTGCAGATTCTCGCCGATGCCACCAACGTCATCGCCGAGGGCGAGGTCCTGCAGCTGATGAATTGCCGCAACGCCGACATCGACGAGGACAGTTATCTGCGCGTCATCCGCTACAAGACGGCCAAACTGTTCGAGGCCGCCGGCCGTCTGGGGGCGGTGCTGGCCGGATCCACCCCGGCGCAGGAGGAGGCAATGGCGCGCTACGGCATGCACCTTGGCACTGCGTTCCAGCTGATTGACGATGTGCTCGACTACTCGGGGGATCCCGGCGTCATCGGGAAAAACATCGGTGACGATCTCGCCGAGGGCAAGCCCACGCTGCCGCTGATTCATGCCATGCATCACGGCACCCCGGAGGAGGCTGCGACCGTGCGTGATGCGTTATGCGGGGGCGGCCTGGGGAAACTCGTTGCGGTGATGGCCGCGGTGCGCCGCACCGGCGCCCTCGACTACGCGCGGGCCAAGGCCGAGGCGGAAGCCGTAGCCGCGAGAGACGCCCTGGACCTGCTGCCTGCATCGCCTCACCGCGATTCTCTGGTACAATTGAGTGGTTTCGCTGTCACGCGAACACACTGATTCCTTCCGGGATCAGTCGCATCTCCAGGGGCGCTGCAAGCGTCCTTTCAAGTGGTGCAATTCGGGGTGTAGCTCAGCCTGGTAGAGTACTGCGTTCGGGACGCAGGAGTCGGAGGTTCGAATCCTCTCACCCCGACCAGGTTTCCTTTTTACGGTGCACGCGGGGGCCGCGACTGCGAATCCGCTCCCTCCTCGTCAGTCCGGTGTTCCGCTGTGCATGGCGCAATGCCGGGGCTAGAATCGGGACGCCGCCGCAACAGCGGCTCCGGCCCGCGGGCCGCCGTAACGGAGTGTCGATGGCCAAAATCCTGCTGCTTGCCCTGGTTGTGGCCGCCGTGCTGCTGCTCATGCGCGGCTTCGGCCGACGCCGCCCCCCTGCGGGTGGCGGTGCCGCGGCTGACGAGTCGATGGTGCGCTGCGCCCATTGCGGCGTGCATCTGCCCAAGGGTGAAAGCCTGGCCGTGGACGGCCGCTATTTCTGCTCGGAACAGCACCGCAGCGAAGCCGGACGGCCGCGCTGAGCCGCATGACCGCGAACGGTCCGCTGCCCGAGTCCGACACCCCCGCTTTTGCGCCGCCGGGGCAATACTGGCGGTCGCTGCTGCTGTTCAACCTGTATCGCACCGCAACCGCGGTGCTGCTGCTCGCCGGAGCGCGCGTCTGGGGTGACACGCTGCAGTTCGGTTCCCGCGACATGCGTCTGTTTCTGGCTGCCGCCTCGGCCTATTTGGTCTTCGCGCTGGCGATGTTTGCCTGGATCCGGCGCAAGGAGCGCTTCAACCTGCAACTGGCGGTGCAGATCGGCGGTGACGTCGGTTTCACCACGGTGATGATGTATGCAAGCGGCGGCCTCTCCAGCGGCCTCGGCCTGCTGCTGCTGACCTCTCTTGCCGCAGCCGGCCTGGTTTCGCGCGGACGGCTGACACTGTTCTTCGCCGCCATCGCCACCATCGGCGTGCTGCTGGAGCACTCCTATGAAGTCCTGCGTTTTTCAGAAAGCGGTGGCCAGTACGTGCAGGCCGGGCTGCTGTCGATCGCCTATTTCGCGATCGCCTGGCTGGCGCACACCCTGGCCAAGCGCACACTTGCCAGCGAGCAGCTGGCCGCGCAGCGCGAAGTCGATCTGGCCAACATGGCCCAGGTCAACCAGCTGGTGATCCAGGACATGGAGCAGGGGGTCATCGTCGTCGATGGCGAGGGCGTGGTGAGGCAGTCGAATTCGGCAGCGCTGCGCATGGTCGAGGGCCTTGCCGGCGCCGGCGTGATCCGCCTCAAGGATCGCCTCCCCGCGCTGCAGGACTTGTTCGAACGCTGGCTGCGCGATCCCGCGCTGGTCGATGGCCCCAACCTGTTCGAGATCGGCACCCTGCGTGCGCGTTTCGTGCCGGTGGCGCGCCGCCGCGGTGCCGGTGCGGTCATTTTCCTTGAGGACCTTGCCCGCATCCGCGCCGAGGCCCTGCAGATGAAACTCGCGGCGCTGGGGCGCCTGACTGCGAACATCGCCCATGAAATCCGCAATCCGCTGGGTGCGATCAGCCACGCCGCCGAACTGTTGCGCGAGGAGCAGGGCGCAGACTCATCCACGGCGCGATTGACCACCATCATCCGAGATAACGTGCGCCGCCTCGACCGCATGATCAGTGATGTTCAGATGCTCAATCGCGGAGAGCTTGCCGAGCGTGAGCGTTTCCGACTCGTTCCCTACCTGGAGGGCTTTGTCGCCCAGTTTTCCGAAACCCAAAGGCTTGCCGGCAGCGAGATCAAGCTCGAGCTTTCCTCCGACCCCTATATCCTGTTCGACCGCGACCACCTCAACCAGGTGCTGTGGAATCTGTGCCGCAACGCGCTGCGCCATTGCAGCCGCCGTCCCGGCTGCATCCGCCTGCAGTTGATGCGGGCCGCGCGGGGCAATGCGGTAAGATTGGACGTGGTGGATGACGGTCCCGGCATACCCGCCGAAGCGCGTGTCCAGTTGTTCGAGCCGTTCTTAACCACCGACCCGGCAGGCACCGGCCTCGGCCTGCATCTGGCGCGTGAAATCTGCGAGGCCAATGGCGCATTGCTCGAATACATCGGGGACAACGGCGGTGCGCGTTTTGCCGTGACCTGCGCTGCAGGCTGAGCGGCAACAGGGCGGACAGGCAACAGACAACAAACCGGAACAGGGGGGCGGATTGGCGAACGGCCAGGTACTGGTGGTGGACGACGAGGCCGACATCCGGGAACTGCTCGGCATGACGCTGATCCGGATGGGGCTTGAGCCCTTCTGCGCCTCCAGCGTCAGCGAGGCGCTCGAACTTCTGGGCCGCAACAGTTTCCAGCTTTGCCTCACCGACATGCGGCTTGCCGACGGCGATGGCCTTGCTGTGGTCGAGCACATCACCCGCAACCATCCCAGCCTGCCTGTTGCGGTAATCACCGCCCACGGCAGCGCCGAGAACGCCGTCGCCGCACTGAAGGTCGGTGCATTCGACTATCTCGGCAAGCCGGTCTCCCTGGACCAACTGCGCGCGCTGGTGCGTTCGGCACTCAAACTGCCTGCGGTGCCGGAGCGCGGACAGTCCGGCGATGGCAGCGCACAGCTGATCGGCGAATCGCCGCCGCTGCAGACAGTCCGCCAGCTGATCGAAAAACTCGCCCGCAGCCAGGCCCCGGTGCAGATCCGCGGCGAGTCCGGCTGCGGCAAGGAGCTGGCGGCGCGGTTGATCCACCAGAAGAGTGCCCGCCGGGATGGGCCCTTTGTCGCGGTCAACTGCGGCGCGATCCCGGAAAACCTGATGGAGTCGGAATTCTTCGGCCATCGCAAGGGCGCCTTCACCGGGGCCGTGGCCGACCATGACGGGTTTTTCCAGGCCGCGAGCGGCGGCACCCTGTTTCTCGACGAGGTCGGCGAACTGCCGTTGTCGATGCAGGTGAAGCTGCTGCGCGCAATCCAGGAAAAGCGTGTGCGCAGGATCGGCACCACTGCCGAGGAGCCCGTCGATGTGCGCATCATCAGCGCGACCCATCGCCACCTGGCCGACGAGGTCAAAAGCGGCGCCTTTCGCCAGGATCTCTATTACCGGCTCAACGTGATCGAGCTGCGCATGCCTTCGCTGCGCGAGTTGCGCGAGGACATACCACGCCTGGCCGGCGCGATTCTCGAACGCCAGTCCGGAGCGGGGCGCGCGTTGCGTCTGTCGGGTGCGGCCGAGGCGGCCCTGGCGGATTACCATTTTCCGGGCAATGTGCGCGAACTCGAAAACATCCTTGAGCGCGCGCTCGCGCTGGCCTCCGGCAGCGAGATCGGTGTGGATGACCTGCAGCTCGACGACGAACGCGCGCCTGCCGCAGAAGCCGCCGAGGTCGAGGGCCTGCCGCTGCCGGAGCGGCTGGAGGCCGTTGAGCGCAAGGCCATACTCGACGCGCTCGAGCGCACCCGCTACAACCAGACAGCGGCGGCGAAAGTCCTCGGCATTTCCTTCCGCGCCCTGCGTTATCGCATCCAGCGTCTTGGCATCCGCCAGGAACTCGAGCCGAAGGCCTGATGGTCCCGGGGCGCGAGGTCATGCCTGCTTTCGGGTAGAGCCATGCGGCTGAACGAAGAAGGCCTGCTTGACGCGGCGCGCCATTGTCCCTCGCCCAACTGCGACAGCCGTCCGCCGGGTGTGGCGGTGGAGCTGCTGGTCATCCACAACATCAGCCTGCCGCCGGGGCAATTCGGCGGCGATGCCGTGGGCGACCTGTTTCTCAACCGGCTCGATCCCGCAGCGCATCCTTATTTCGCCACCATCGCGGGCCTGCGGGTATCGGCGCATTTTTTCCTGCGCCGTGATGGCGAGATCATCCAGTTCGTGCCTTGTGCCCTGCGTGCCTGGCATGCCGGCCAGTCGCAATGGCGCGGCCGGGAACGCTGCAACGACTTCTCCCTGGGTATCGAGCTCGAGGGTACCGACGATCAGCCCTATGCTGATCCACAATATGAACAATTGATCGCGCTGGCGCGAACCCTCCATCAGCGCTACCCGATCCTCGAAACCGTCGGCCATGCCGACATTGCCCCGGGACGCAAGACCGATCCTGGTTCGGCATTCGACTGGACGCGCTTTCGCCGCGGACTGACCGGCTGAGTCCGGCGCCCGGCCGCTGTTCCGCAAACTTTGAATGACCCTGGGCGCGACCGTGTCTTGGGGCCTGGCAAGGCCCGTTAAAGCGCCTGGAGTGCACAAAAAATGTGCATCAAATCCGGCGCTTAAAGCCTCTTTCTGCGGTTTCCCGGGAACTTTTAAAAAAAGCTTCAAAAGTTATTGCAGATTCAAAATCGGACTACTAGAATTTGCTGCTACCAGCGCTTCAACCACAAGATGTTGTGGTAAGGCGCCCGGAGCCCTCCGGACTCCGGACATGCAAAAAAAGCCAAAAATATCAAGGAGTCACGCATGCAAATCAGCACCGGGTCGACCCAGTCCCGAGCCAACCCCCAGATGACCGTCCCGGCAGAGGCAGCGGAACGCGAAGCGGTGTATGCACAGTATCGGGTGATTCGCCGCAACGGCGCCGTCGTCGGATTCGAGCCGTCGAAGATCGCGATTGCGATGACCAAGGCCTTCATCGCGGTCAATGGTGGCCAGGGCGCCGCTTCAGCCCGCGTGCGTGAGCAGGTCGCGGCCCTGACCGACAGCGCCGTCGCGGCACTGATGCGCCGGCAGCCTTCCGGCGGCACATTCCACATTGAGGACATCCAGGACCAGGTCGAACTGGCCCTGATGCGCAATGGCGAGCACCACGTCGCCCGAGCCTACGTGCTGTATCGCGAGGAGCGCACCCGTGAGCGCGCCCGCCAGCGCGAGGCCCAGCCGGCGGCAGCCGAGAAGGCGCCGGCGATCAGCGTCACCGACGGCGGCATCAAGCGCCCGCTGGACGTTGCACGCATCACCGCGCTGGTCGAGAGCGCCTGCGCCGGCCTTGGCGGTGATGTCAGCGCGGCGCCGATTCTTGAAGCCATGCAGCGCGACCTCTACGACGGCGTGCCGATCGAGGAGGTGCGCAAATCGCTGATCCTCGCCGCCCGCGGCCTGATCGAACAGGACCCCGGCTACAGCTATGTGACGGCGCGCCTGCTGCTGCACACGATGCGCCTCGAGACCCTGGGCGAGGAAGTCACGCAGGAGGAAATGTCCACCCGCTATGCCGCCTATCTGCCCGACATGATCCGCAAGGGCATCGAGGCCGAGCTGCTGGACGAGCGCCTGGGCCAATATGACCTCGCCGCGCTCGGCGCCGCACTCGACCCCAGCCGTGACCTCAAGTTCGCCTACCTCGGCCTGCAGATCCTGTACGACCGTTACTTCCTGCATATCGAAGGCCGCCGCATCGAACTGCCCCAGGTGTTCTTCATGCGCGTGGCGATGGGCCTCGCGCTGAACGAGCCGGAAGGCGAGCGTGAAGCCCGCGCGATCGAGTTCTACAACGTGCTGTCGAGCTTCGACCTGATGAGCTCCACGCCGACACTGTTCAACTCGGGCACCCGTCGTTCGCAGCTCGCCAGCTGCTACCTGACCACGGTGTCGGACGATCTCGACGGCATCTACGAGGCGATCAAGGAAAACGCGATGCTGCAGAAGTATGCCGGCGGCATCGGCAACGACTGGACGCCGGTGCGCGCGCTGGGTGCCTACATCAAGGGCACCAACGGCAAGTCGCAGGGCGTGGTGCCGTTCCTGAAGGTGGTCAACGACACCGCCGTGGCCGTCAACCAGGGCGGCAAGCGCAAGGGTGCGGTCTGCTCGTACCTGGAAACCTGGCATCTCGACATTGAGGAGTTCCTCGAGCTGCGCAAGAACACCGGTGACGACCGCCGCCGCACCCACGACATGAACACCGCAAACTGGATTCCCGACCTGTTCATGAAACGGGTGATGGAGAACGGCGAGTGGACACTGTTCTCGCCCTCCGACGTGCCCGACCTGCACGAGAAATTCGGCAAAGCCTTCGAGAAGGCCTACCTCGAATACGAGGCGAAGTGCGCACGCGGCGAGATGAGGCTCTACAAGAAGGTTCCCGCGATGCAGCTGTGGCGCAAGATGCTGACCATGCTGTTCGAGACCGGGCATCCCTGGATCACCTTCAAGGATCCCTGCAACCTGCGCTCGCCGCAGAGCCACGTCGGCGTCGTGCACAGCTCCAACCTGTGCACCGAGATCACGCTCAACACCGGTCCGGACGAGATCGCCGTGTGCAATCTGGCCTCGGTCAACATGCCGGCCCACCTCGACCTGTCCACCGGCAGGCTCGACATGGAGAAGCTGAAGCGCACCATCGGCACCGGCATGCGCATGCTCGACAACGTGATCGATCTCAACTTCTACAACGTCAACAAGGCGCGCAACTCCAACTTCAAGCACCGTCCGGTAGGCCTGGGCATCATGGGCTTCCAGGACTGCCTGCACATGCTGCGCATTCCCTACGGCTCGCCGGCCGCGGTCGATTTCGCCGACCGCTCGATGGAGCAGGTCGCCTACACCGCCTATTCGGCTTCGGCCGATCTCGCCGAAGAGCGCGGCCCGTACTCGACCTTCAAGGGCTCGCTGTGGGATCGCGGCATCCTGCCGATGGACTCGCTGAAACTGCTGGCCGAAGAGCGCGGCGGCTATGTCGACTGCGACATGTCCACCTCGCTGGACTGGGACTCGCTGCGCAAGCGCATCCAGCGCGTGGGCATGCGCAACTCGAACTGTATCGCCATTGCCCCCACCGCGACCATCGCCAACATCACCGGCCTGTCGCAGTGCATCGAGCCGACCTACCAGAACCTCTACGTGAAATCCAACCTGTCGGGCGAATTCACCGTGGTCAACGAGTTCCTGGTCCGCGACCTCAAGAAGCTCAACCTGTGGGACGAGGTCATGATTGCGGACCTCAAGTATTTTGACGGTTCGCTGGCAAAGATCGACCGCGTGCCGCCGGATGTCCGCAGCCTCTATGCCACCGCTTTCGAGATGGATCCGGGCTGGCTGGTCGAGTGCGCGGCGCGCCGCCAGAAATGGATCGAC
>JAJTHX010000081.1 GCA_021300125.1 Betaproteobacteria bacterium
ATGCCCCGACAAAGCGGACCCTGCCCGGCGCAGGGTCCGCTTTTTTGTTGCCCCAGGAGGAGAACACCATGAGCGAAAGCGCTACGGCAGCGAAAGCCAAGAAATCAGTAGCCCTCTCCGGTGTGCCCGCCGGCAATACCGCACTGTGCACGGTCGGCCGCAGCGGCAACGACCTGCATTACCGCGGCTACGACATCCTCGACATCGCCGAGACCTGCGAGTTCGAGGAAATCGCCCACCTGCTGGTGCACGGCAGGCTGCCCACGGCCGCAGAACTCGCGGCCTACAAGCTGAAGCTCAAATCCCTGCGCGGACTGCCCGCGGTGGTGCGTCAGGTACTAGAGCAGTTGCCGCCCGCGGCACATCCGATGGACGTGATGCGCACCGGCTGTTCCGCGCTGGGCGCAGCGATGCCCGAGCGGGAAGACCACAACCAGCCCGGTGCGCGCGACATTGCTGACCGGCTGATGGCCTCTTTCGGCTCGATGCTGCTCTACTGGTATCACTACGCCGTCAACGGTCGCCGCATCGAGGTGGAGACCGATGACGACTCCATCGGCGGCCACTTCCTGCACCTGCTCCACGGCAAACCGGCGCCGTCCTCTTGGGTGCGCGCGATGCACACCTCGCTCAACCTCTACGCCGAGCACGAGTACAACGCCTCGACCTTCACCTGCCGTGTCATTGCCGGCACCGGCTCCGACATGCATTCGGCAATCACCGGCGGCATTGGCGCCCTGCGCGGCCCCAAGCACGGCGGCGCAAACGAGGTCGGCTTCGAAGTCATGAACCGGTACGAAACACCCGACGCTGCCGAGAGCGACATTGTCACCCGCATCGCCAACAAGGAAGTGGTGATCGGCTTCGGCCACCCGGTCTACACCATCGCCGACCCGCGCAACAAGATCATCAAGGAAGTCGCACGGCGGCTGTCGCAGGAAGCCGGCGACCTGCGCATGTTCAAGATCGCCGAGCGCATCGAGCAGGTGATGATGCGCGAGAAGAAGATGTTCGCGAACCTCGACTGGTATTCGGCGGTGTCCTATCACCGCATGGGGGTGCCGACGCCGATGTTCACGCCGCTGTTCATCATTTCACGCACCAGCGGCTGGTCGGCGCACGTGATCGAGCAGCGCATCGACAACAAGATCATCCGGCCCACCGCCGTCTACACCGGACCCGAAAACCGTGCGTTCGTGCCACTGGCACAGCGCGGCTGAACGCTTTCATCCGCCACAATAATCATGACCAAGGGAGGCGCATCATGAACACCAACCGCAGTATTCTCCAGGCCACCATGGCCGCCGCACTCGCCGTCATCTCCGGCGCTGCCGCAGCCCAGGCCTTTCCCGTGAAACCGGTGCGCATCGTCGCGCCCTTCGCACCGGGCGGCGGCACCGACTTCATCGCGCGCAGCGCGGCGCAGAAACTGACCGAAGCCCTGGGCCAGCAATTCATCGTCGAGAACCGGCCCGGCGCCGGCGGCACCATCGGCGCCGAATTCGGCGTCAAGGCGCCTGCCGACGGCTACACCATGACCGTGATCGCCACCAGCTACACGGTGAACCCCGGCATCTACAAGCTGCCCTACGATCCGCTCAATGACATCACTGCAGTGATCCAGATTTCGCAGGGTCCGCTGATTTTCGCAACCCACCCCTCGCTGCCCGCCAAAACCGTCAAGGAGTTCGTCGGCATCGCCCGCGCCAAGCCCGACGCGCTGAATTTCGCCACTAGCGGCTCGGGCAGCATCGTCCACCTCTCGACCGAACTGTTCCTGGACATCGCCAAGATCAAGGCGGTGCATGTGCCCTACAAAGGCACCGGTCCCGCACTCACCGACACCATCGCCGGCCACACCCAGTTCCTGTTCGGCAGCCCGGCAGTGACCCTGCCCCACGTCAAGAGCGGCCGCCTGCGTGCGATTGCGGTGACCACCACCGAGCGCATCAAGACATCGCCCGAACTGCCGACCATCGCCGAATCCGGCTACAAGGAGTTTTCGACCATCCTCTGGCACGGCCTGATCGCGCCGAAGAACGTGCCCCGGGCCGCGGTTGAACGCGTCAACGGTGCGCTGAACAAGGCCCTGCAGGATCCGGACATGCAGACCCGCCTGCAGGCCGACGGCGTCGAAGCCCGCGGCGGCAGCCCCGAACAGTTCGCCGCGGTGATCAAGGCCGACCTCGCACGCTGGGTGCCCACCGCGCGGCGCCTCGGCATCAAACCCTGATCAACCGCAATTAACAGGATGGACAGGATAGTCAGGATAAAACCGCGAATCCTCAGTGCAGCGTGCTTTTATCCTGTTCATCCTGCCCATCCTGTAAATTGATTTTCAAAACGAGTCCATCCATGTCCGCCCACATTTCCAACGTCCGCCCCAAACCCGACGCCGTACTGGTCGACATCGCCGATTACGCCGTGAAGGCGAAGATCAGCAGCGCCGAGGCCTACAACACCGCCAGACTGTGCCTGATGGACACGCTCGGCTGCGGCTTCGAGGCCCTCTCTTATCCGGCCTGCACCAAGGTGATGGGCCCGGTGGTGCCGGGAGCGACGATGATGGGTGGTGCCAGGGTGCCGGGCACATCCTTCCAGCTCGATCCGGTGATGGCCGCCTTCAACATCGGCTGCATGATCCGCTGGCTCGATTTCAACGACACCTGGCTGGCGGCCGAATGGGGCCATCCCTCCGACAATCTCGGCGGCATCCTCGCCATGGCCGACTACCTGTCCCGCCAGGCCGTCGCCACGGGCAAAAAGCCGCTGGTCATGCGCGACGTACTCACCGGCATGATCAAGGCCCATGAAATCCAGGGGGTCATCGCGCTGGAGAACAGCTTCAACCGCGTCGGCCTCGACCACGTCGTGCTGGTCAAGGTTGCATCCACCGCAGTGGTGTCCGCGATGCTGGGCCTCACCCGCGACGAAGTCATCAATGCGGTGTCCAACGCCTGGGTCGATGGCCAGTCGCTTCGCACCTACCGCCACGCCCCCAACACCGGCTCACGCAAGTCCTGGGCGGCCGGCGATGCCACCAGCCGTGCAGTACGCCTCGCGCTGATGGCAGCCAAGGGCGAGATGGGCTATCCGTCAGTGCTGTCGGCCAAAGGCTGGGGCTTCTACGATGTGCTGTTTAAGGGCAAGCCCTTCACCTTCAGCCGCAAGTTCGGCGCCTATGTGGTGGAGGACGTGCTGTTCAAGATCTTCTTCCCCGCCGAGTTCCATGCGCAAACCGCGGTGGAATGCGTGATTCAGGTGCACCCGCAGGTGAAGGACCGGCTCAACGAGATCAAGAAGGTGGTGATCACCACCCACGAATCGGCGATCCGCATCATCGACAAGCAGGGCCCTCTGAACAACCCGGCCGACCGCGACCACTGCATCCAGTACATGGCCGC
>JAJTHX010000269.1 GCA_021300125.1 Betaproteobacteria bacterium
GTTCCAACGGGCAAGTCTCGCCCCGTCTCGGCTACGGGCCACTTGGTAGGTGGTCGAATCGAAGGTGATTCTCCGTATCAGCTTTTGAGTGCGCCAATTCCAAAGCTGGCAACCTTCTAGATTCCAAAGAATAAGTTCAGAGCCGGTCCAAATCGGTTGTCTGAGACCTTCCAGATCGGGAATTGAGCTTACCCCCTGGCCCCGTAAACTGCAGTTCGGTCCGTGGTCGACGAGATAGGCGGTGCCATCTGAGCTTCTTCCACCTTTGTGGAGATGCGCTCCAGCAACCTGCCCTCGGTGGTCTCCAGGGTCGCTCCGCCGCCCGGGGCTTCCACCAACATCCGCTGGCCGCGCCAGGACTATCCCCTGCTTGACCTCGGCAACACCGACCCTGCCCAGTATCTGCAGGGCCAGTCCTCGGACGAAGCCGGCAAGCTCGCCGGTGACACGCTGAAGGTGATGATCGACCTCGCCACCGCCGGCAAGCTCGACGGCATCTGTTTTGCCCCGCTGAACAAGGGCGCAATGAACCGCGGCGGCTGGAAATTCAACGACGAGCACCAGATGTTCGCCAGCCTGCTCAAACACCAGGGCTTTTTCGGCGAGATGAACGTGATCGAGCAGTTCAGCACCTTCCGCGTGACCTCGCATGTCGCGCTGCGCGAGGCGGTGAACATGATCACGCCGGAACGCATCACCGCGGCGGTCAACCTCGCCCATGACACGCTGACCGCCGCAGGCAAGGCCAATCCGCGCATCGGCGTTGCCGCGCTCAATCCGCACAACGGCGAGAACGGCCTCTTCGGCGACGAGGAAATCCGCATCATCCGCCCGACGGTGGACAAGCTGAAGGCCGGCGGCATCCGCTGCAGTGGTCCGATTTCTTCGGACGTGATTTTCCTGCAGGCGCTGAAAGGCCAGTTCGATGGCGTGGTGATGATGTACCACGACCAGGGCCAGATCGCGACCAAGCTGCTCGGTTTCAACAAGGGTGTCACCGTCACCGCCGGCCTGAAATCAGTGTTCACCACCCCGGCCCACGGCACCGCTTACGACATCGTCGGCCAGGGTAAGGCCGACCCCGGTGCGATGGCGCATGCCTTCACCCTGGCCGCGCGCATGGCGGCCGGACGCAAAGCGGCAAAAGCCGCATCCGCTGCGGCGTGATCCGCAGCTGCTGCAATAACACCCCCCACGGAGGAATCCACATGAAAATCGCTCTCGTTCCCGGTGTCATCGCCGGCGCAATGGTCGCCGCTTTCGCGGCGCCGGCTGCCGCCCAGGACTGGAAACCCACCAAGCCCATCCGCATGCTCGTCGGCTTCGCGCCCGGCGGTGGTACTGACACCACGGCGCGCGCAATGGGCGGCAAGCTGGCTGAACTCCTCGGCCAGCAGATCATCATCGACAACCGGCCCGGTGCCTCCGGCAACATCGCCACCGAGATTACCGCCAACGCCGCACCGGACGGCTACACCATACTGATGGGCACCATCGCTTCGCTGGCGATCAACCCCGCCCTGTACAAGAAGCTCGCCTTCGATCCGCTGCGGGACGTGCTGCCCGTGTCGCAGACCGTGGATTCAACCAATATCCTGGTGGTACATCCCTCGGTGGCCGTGAAAAACGTCACCGACCTCATCGCCATGGGCAAGGCCAAGCCGCTCAACGGCGGCTCGTCGGGTGTAGGCGGCGCAGGCCATCTGGCGCTTGAACTGTTCAACCTGCAGGCCGGCACCCGGATCGTGCATGTGCCTTACAAGGGCGGCGGCCCGGCGATGGTGGATCTGATCAGCGGCAACATCAACCTGATCTTCGCCACTGCGGCCAGCGCGGTGCCCCACATCCAGAGCGGCAAGATCCGTGCGCTCGCCGTCACCACCGCCAAGCGCTCGGCGCTGGTGCCCGACCTGCCGACGATCTCCGAATCCGGCCTCAAGGGTTTTGACGCCAACAACTGGTATGGCGTGCTGGTGCCGGCGAAAACCCCGCGCCCGATCATCAACCGCCTGAACAGGGAAATCGTGGCTGTCCTGAACATGCCGGACGTGAAGAAAATACTGTTTGCCTCCGGCCTCGATGCCGCACCCAGCACGCCGGAGCAGTTTGGCGCCTACATCCGCTCGGAAAAGGACAAGTGGGAGAAGGTGATCAAGGCGGCCGGCCTGTATCACAGCAACTGAGTTACAGCAATTGAGTCGCAGCGATTGATTCACGGCAACTGATACACCGCATTACAGTTCCTGATGCACTGCAAGCGGTCAGCGCCGGTACAAACAAACTAATCCCGGCGCTGAAAAAGAAGACCGCGTGGCGCATGCCACGCGGTCTTTGTTTTTGGCACAATAAAAAACTCCCGCCCCGGTGACGGGCACATTTTTTCGCAAAGGAACTGCGGATGAACACCCTGATTCGTTACCGTGCGGCCCTGGCCCTCTTCCCGGCCCTGGCCGCCGCACTGATTGCACTGCCCGCAACAGCCGCCGAATGGCAGCCGACTAAGCCCGTGCGCTTCATTGTCGGCTTCCCGCCCGGCGGCGCCACCGATCTGGTTGCGCGCATCATGCAGCCGCGGCTGTCGGCAGCACTCGGCAACCAAGTCATCGTCGACAACCGTCCCGGCGCCAATGGCGTGATCGCGCTGCAGATCCTGAAAAATGCCGAGCCCGACGGCCACAGTGTCGCCATGGGCCACATCGGCGGCATGGTGATCAGCCCGGCGATCCAGAAGGTCAACTACAACATCTATAAGGACTACGCCTTCCTGACCATGCTGGTGTCGCTGCAGAACATCCTGATCGTGCACCCCTCGGTGCCGGCGAAGACCCTGCCTGACTTCCTGACCCATGCCAAGGCGCAGCAGGGCAAGCTCAATTACGCCAGCTCCGGCGTGGGCAGCCCCGGCCACCTCGCCGGCGTGCTGCTGGAAAGCATGACCAAGATCCCGATGACCCATGTGCCGTACAAGGGTGGCGGCCCCGCGATCACTGACCTGCTCGCAGGGCACATCCCGGCCTTCATGGCGGTGATCTCGACCGCGGTGCCGCATGTGCAGTCGGGCAAGGTGCGCGCCATCGCCGTCACCGGCGGCCGGCGTGCCGAGGCCCTGCCCGAAGTGCCGACGATGGCCGAAGCCGGAGTCAAGGGTTATCTCGCCACCAACTGGTACGGACTGCTCGCGCCGGCCAAGACGCCATCCAATGCCCAGACTCGCCTCACCCGTGAGTTCGTCGCCACGCTGAAGCAGCCCGACGTGATCCGCCAGCTACGCGACCGCGGCATCGACGCCTCGCCCTCCAGCCCCGCCGAATATCTTGAATTCGTGCGCAGCGAGGAAAAACGCTGGATTCCCATCATCAAGGCCGCCGGCATCACCGCTGAATAAGCTGCAGCATTGAACACCCGGGCGCCGCGTCCCCGCGGCACCCTTTTTTCAGCCACAGGAAGCGCAACATGATCATCGACTGCCACGGCCACTACACCACCGCGCCCAAATCGCTGGAAGCCTTCCGCCAGAAACAGATCGAGGGCCTGAAAGACCCGTCGCTGAGCCCGGCAAAGGATTCCCTGCGCATCAGCGACGACGAGCTGCGCGAGACCGTCGAGAAGGCGCAGTTGCGCATCCAGCGCGAGCGCGGCACTGACCTCACCATCTTCTCGCCGCGCGCCGGCGGCATGGCCCACCATGTCGGCAACGCCGCCACCAGCGCGCTGTGGACCGACATCTGCAACGAGCTGATCCACCGTGTGTGCACGCTGTTCCCGAAGAATTTCGTCGGCGTGTGCCAGCTGCCGCAGAGCCCGGGCGTGCGCCCCGACAACTGCATCGCCGAGCTGGAGCGCTGCGTCAACGAGTACGGCTTCATCGGCTGCAACCTGAATCCGGACCCCTCCGGCGGCTACTGGACGGAGCCGCCGCTGACCGACCAGTGGTGGTATCCGCTCTACGAGAAAATGGTCGAGCTCGACGTGCCGGCGATGATCCATGTCAGCTCATCCTGCAACCCGGCCTTCCATTTCACCGGCGCGCATTACATCAACGGCGACACCACCGCCTTCATGCAGTTCATCACCGGCAACCTGTTCAGGGACTTTCCGACGCTGAAGTTCATCATCCCGCACGGCGGCGGCGCGGTGCCCTACCACTGGGGCCGTTACCGCGGCCTCGCGGCGGACATGGGCAAGCCGCCGCTGCAGGAACACCTGATGAACAACGTGTTCTTCGACACCTGCGTCTACCACCAGGCCGGCATCGATCTGCTCACGCGCGTGATCCCCGCCGACAACATCCTGTTCGCCTCCGAAATCGTCGGCGCGGTGAAAGGCATCGACCCCGAGACCGGCCACTACTACGACGACACGCGGCGCTACCTCGACGCGGTCACCACGCTCAGCGCGGCGGACAAGAAAAAGATATTCGAGGACAACGTCTACAAGGTCTATCCGCGCTTCAAGCGCCGCGCCCGCTAAGCGCGCAGGCAACCGCAGAAATTTATTAAGTATCTGTTTTTATTTATTATTTTTCTGCGGCGCGCTCGGACAGCAGGCGGCCGTTGCGCTCGACACGCGTGCTGCAGCTGGTCAGGCCGCAGCGGTATTCGGTCTTGATCACTTCCTTCGGCGTGACCAGCACCGTGCCGCGGCCGCGGTTGGCGGTGCCTGCGTCAAATTCGTAGGTGATCAGGCCCGCGGGCTCGTCGATGAGCATGGTGTAGCTGATGAATTCACCGAAGAACAGGCCGCCGCTTTTCGGCGCAATGACCTCGACCCGCAGCGGGATGCGGTTCTTGGTGGTGGGATGGGTGCGGTAGTAGCGCTTGACGCGGTCGCCGTGCCGGAAATCCGGGTCGACGGCGGTTATGCGCTGCAGCAGCTTCAATTCGCTCGGCCGCAGCGGCACGTCCTCCATGCCCATGCCCAGCGCCAGCGCGACCGGCGCAAGCCCCGACAACAGCAACGCCAGCAGCAGCCGCACTTCAGTCCGCATCGGCCGCCGCGTCCTCATAGTTTTCCGGGCGGAAGCGCGGCGTGCAGATGGCCAGGAACACCAGGTCACCCGCGCCGGTGTTGGCGATACGCTGGCGCACCGAGGGCGGAATCAGCACCACGTCGCCGGCCTGCACCTCCTGCGGCGGCAGGTCGCCCACTTCCATGCGCCCGCTGCCGTCGAGAATGACATAGCGCTCGACAGTGCCGCGCACGCGGTGCCAGGCCGTGGTGACGCCCGGCTCCACCCGCGCCCGCGCGATCGACATCGCCGGATCATTCTCGTCATTGGCGAGTTCGAGGATGTGGCATCCCTCGTCAATGAAGACTTCGACGCCGGGATGCGGACGCAGGATGGGCGGTGCCGCGGCCATGGGCTGCGCTCAGCGGCCGAAGAACTTGCGCACGGTGTCGTCAGCCACCTGCTGCAGGAAGGCCGCGTCCTCTTTCGACACCTGGCCGTAGCTGTCGTAGCTGCTGCCGCTGCAAGGCCTGTTGTAGACGGTCGCGTAGATCGTGCAGGCGGCAAGGTAGGTGCCGAGCAGCGTCGGATGGCTGCCGTCGTGGATGTGCAGCTTGATGTCGGGACGGCGGCGGTAGGCCTCCTCGAAGGCGAGGCCCGCGGGAATCACCAGCGCGTTGATCTCGTTGCCCACTGACACATACATGTCCGCGGTCTTCGCCATCATGTCCGGCGCGGCGGCGCGGCTGGGCTTGGTGTGCGCCGGCGTCATGTATAGCGCGACCCGGCCGCCGCGGCTGGCGATGAGCTTGCTGTACTCCACTGCCGAATTGCGGAAAGCCGCGCGCCGTGCATCGGCCATCCCGTCGGTGCTGTTGCCGTGCATGATCACCAGCTCGAACGGCTCCTTCACGCCGATGCGGCCGGGCGCGGTCAGATGGTCCATGTTGTGATGATCCAGCGTCGCACCGCCAATGGTCGCGGACTTGTATTCGAAAGTCTTGGCGGTGGCAGCATCCGCCGCCATGGCAAGCATGCGCACATGGTTGTGCATGCTGTTGTTGTAGTACAGGTAACTGTTGCCGACGAAGAGCACGCGCTTGGGCGTGTCCACCTGGGGCTGCTTCACCGCCGGCGTCGCTGCGAAAGCGGAAACGGCCGTGAAGAGCAGGGTCAACAGCAGCGGAAGGGTTTGCAGATTCAGTTTGCTCAGTTTCACTTCGGGCTCCTCCCTGTGTATGCGTTTGAGGACGCCATGATACCGCGCCGCACCCGGCTGGCGGCCATCATGTGGGCACCCGCGTACCGCCCGCCACCGGCAGTGCAATACTGCGGGCTAGGCGTCCCGATTGCCGCGGCCGGACGCGACCACCACAACACTGCGGCCACCCGGAGAGGAGCCCCGGCATGCCCATCGTGCATCGCGCCGTCCACGGTATCACCGCCCTGCTCGCGGCCACCGCCGTCCAGGCCGCGCAACCGCCGCAAGGCGGTTATCCAGAACGCCCGGTACGGCTGCTGATCGCACAGGCGCCTGGCGGCAACGCCGACATCATTGCCCGTGCGCTGGCCGAAGGCCTCGCCGAGCGCCTCGGCCAGAACGTCGTCGCCGACAACAGGCCCGGGGCCAGCGGCATCATCGCCACCGAGATCACCGTGCGCGCCGCGCCCGACGGCTACACCATCCTGCTGGTGCCGAGTTCCTTCGGCGTCAATCCTGCGGTCACGCGCAAGCTGCCCTACGACCAGCTGCGCGACCTCGCCCCGATCACCCATGTCGCGAGCGCGCCAAATGTGCTGGTGGTCGGGCCCTCGCTGCCGATCAAGA
>JAJTHX010000241.1 GCA_021300125.1 Betaproteobacteria bacterium
AGAGCATCAACGGCATTAAGCTTGTGCATCCACTTAACGCCAGGCGCTGACACGGACATTTTCTGGATACGCCAAGGCTAGTGTCCCTAACCTTGTTCCCGTAATCCAACAATTCCTGGCCAGGATTCAAGATCACTTCACCACGGGACAGCTGCTGAAAAGGGATCGTCTGGATCACAGCGCGCATTAATGCGCTCGTGCGGGCGGACTTTGCCTTGACAACAGGAATTTGATTAATTAGCGTGCTGAGAATCAAGCTGCAAACGCTTACATTTCATAAATCGCTGCCATTGCTGGATCAATAGGCAAGAAAAGCCCGGGCTTAACCCAAGGCCGGCCCGCAGCAATACCACGAGGAGTAGCCGGATGTTCGAATTCAAACCCCCGGAAGCCAAGGGTTCGGTCAAGGTGCTCAAGGGCGGCCTGCTGATCGACGGCAACGGCGGCAAGCCGGTCAAGGATCCGGTGATCGTGCTCGAGGGCCGGCGCATCAAGCAGGTCGGCAGCAAGGCCGAGGTGAAAATCCCGGCCCGGGCCGAGATCATCGACTGCGGCAAGGCGACGCTGATGCCGGGGCTGATGGATGTGCACCTGCACACCATGATGTTCAACTGCCTGACCTTCCACAACTACCGTGTTGCGCAGTGGGAGATCACGCCGGAACTGCAGCAGATGTACGGTCTGTTTCACGCCCAGCTCTGCTTTGACATGGGCTTTACCACGCTGCGCGACCTGGGCCTGAACTCCGGCCGCGGCCTGCTCACCGCCCACCTGTGCGCGATCTGCGATTCGATCAACGCCGGCGTGCTCGAAGGCCCGCGCATGCTGATCGGCGGCTTCACCACCATCACCGGCTCGCACCTCGACCTGATCCAGCCGCGCGCCGCGCAACGCTACGGTTTCCAGACCGCCGACGGTCCCTGGGAGCTGCGCAAGCTGGCGCGGACCAACCTGCTGGCCGGCTGCGACATCGTCAAGACCTGCGCCACCGGCGGCGGCGGCACCGACAAGGAAGAGCCGGACATCCGCAACATGACGCAGGAAGAAATCAACGCCATCGTTGATGAAGCGCATGCCTTCCACAAGATCGCTGCGGTGCACTGCTTCACGCCCAACGGCCAGCGCATGGCGCTGGAGGCGGGCGCCGACACCATCGAGCACATGGTGTTCCACGACGACGAAACCGTGGACATGATTGCCGAATCCGGCACCTGGATGACGCCGACGCTGCTGCATCGCACCGACCGTGCGATCGAGACGCGCAAGGACCAGGGCACCTCGCAGTTCGTGCTGAACAAGATGAAGGCGCTGCAGCCGTACTGCTTCGAGACCTTCCAGAAAATGCACAAGTCCGGCGTCAACATCGCGCTCGGTACCGACATGGGCTTCGATCCCGAGATGGGCACCAATGCCCGCGAGATGGAGATCTACGTCCGTCTCGGCATGACGCCGATGGAAGCGATCCTGAGCGCCACGCGCAACGCCGCACGCGCGATCAAGCTCGACCGCGAGCTCGGCACCATCGAGGCCGGCAAGCTGGCCGACATCATCGCGGTGAAGGGCGACCCGCTGAAGGACATCCGTGTCTTCCAGGACAAGAAGAACATCCAGATCGTGATGAAGGAAGGCCGTGTCTATGCCGACCGCCGACCCGGCCACGACAAGAACGTGGTCAGCGTCACGCCCAAGGACTGGAAAAAGATCGATTACCTGTAATCCACGCGGACGCCTGACGCGTCCGCAACGAACAACCGGAGGAGGTTGAGCATGGCAGCAGCGAAGAAGGCAGCAAAGAAGGCAGTGAAAAAAGCCGCGCGCAAAACAGCGGCAAAAACCAAGACCGAAGGCGCGATCCGCGCCGGCAACGGCAAGTATCACTTCCGCATGGACAAGCTGAAGAAGGTGCCGGCCGGCACCGGCTACTCGACGTCCCACGGCGGCGTGATCGAAGGCGAACGCATCCTCGTCGGCTATATCCACAAGCCGCGCGGCACCGGCTCGCGCATGCACACCCACAAGAACGAGCAGTTGAACTACGTGCTGCGCGGCACGCTGGTCGGGTCGGTCAACGGCAAGAAGGTCGTCGCTCCGGCCGGCACGCTGATCTACATCCCGGCCAATGCGCCGCACAACCTGATCGCCTCGCCCAAGGACAAGGACGTGATCTTCCTCGCGATCAAGGATCTGTCGCAGGGCATCATCGGCATGGCGGTGGATGGCACCATGGCCGGTCCCCATTTCGAAAAAGGCTTCGGCCCCGCCGGGAAGAAAAAAGCCGCACGCCGCGCCCCGGCCCGCAGATAAAATAATCAATAAAAACAACGGGTTATAGAAGTGCGCCTGAGTGCCGAGGAAAAGGCGATGCTGCGCGGCGACCACGGCCGCGCGGTGCAGGAGGCGCTGCAGCTGCAGCTGGAAGTCGGCAAATTTTTCGGTGCCAAGCGGTTTGTGCCGGTGTCGAACGTGCACATGATGGGCGATATCGAGGTCATGGGTGACGCCGGCAAGTCCTTCCTCGAGCGCGCCGCGCAGTCCGGCGCGAAATGCGCGAAGCCGACCACCACCAATGCGCGCTGCGTCGATTTCGCGCAGGTCGAACGCCTGAAGCAGGACAGGAATGAGGTGCGCAAGGAGCAGGAGCTGATCGCCTGCCTGCGGCGCATGGATGTCATCACCGCCGACACCTGCATCAACTATCAGACCCTCTACCAGCCACACCTCGGCGAACATGTCGCCTGGGGTGACACCGGCACCGTGATCTACGCCAACTCGGTGTACGGCGCGCGCTCCAATTTCGAGGCCGGCCCTGCAGCGCTGGCGGCCGGACTGACCGGGCGGGTACCCGCGTACGGTTTCCACCTCGACGAGCACCGTCGCGGAACCTTTCAGGTGAATCTGAAGGCTGACCTTGATGATCTGGCCGACTGGGGCGCGGTGGGCCGCATCGTCGGTTCCGCGCACCAGGATTACTTCGCCGTGCCGGTATTCACCGGCGTCAAGCGCTCGCCCACGGCGGATGAACTGAAACAGCTTGGCGCCGCCCTGGCGAGTTACGGCTCGATGGGCATGTTCCACATGGTCGGCGTCACCCCGGAAGCGCCGACGCTGAAGGCGGCCTTCGGCGGGCGCAAGCCCGGGGAAGTGATGACCGTTGCCAATCGCGACATCGACAAGGTGTACGCCAGCTACGATACCCAGGGCAATCCACTGAACCTGGTGGTGTTTTCCGGTCCGCAGCAGTCGCTGCTGGAGATGAAACAGCTCGCCGCGCTGCTCCAGGGCCGCAAGGTGGCCAAGGGCAGCCAGCTCTTCATCACCACCAGCAACGGTGTCAAAAGCGCGGCGAAAGCGCTGGGTTATCTCAAGGCCATCGAAGATGCCGGCGCCATCGTGCTCGAGGGTGTGTGTTTCTACATCCTGCAGAACCTGCCGCAGATGCGCGTGCGCGAAGGCTGGAGCAACCTGGTCACCAACTCGGCCAAGCTCACCAACATCATCGGCGCGCACAAGTTCAACACCATCCTGCGCCGCACCGCAGAGTGTGTGGACATTGCCTGCACCGGCAGGGATGTGCGGTGAAAGCGGCAAAGCCGATCCGCCTGAAGCGCGCCTTCGGCCCGGTGGTGGAGGGCGAGGCCCTTGTCTCCACCGAGGGCTTTTCGCCACGGTATGACCTTGACCGCTGGAGCGGCCTGATCTCGCGGCCTGGCCATGCGCTGGAAGGGCACAACATCCGCGACAAGATCCTGATCACGCCCAGCGCCAAAGGTGGCATTGCCGCCGGCTGGGCCTTCTATGACATCCGTGCCAAGGGCATCGCGCCCAAGGCCTTTGTCTTCGGCGTCACCAATCCGGTCATGGTGCAGGGCGCAGTGTTCGCCGGCATCACCATCACCGAAGGCTGGTCGGCCAGCCCCTACAACCTGATCCGCACCGGCGACATCGTGCGTGTCGATCCCGCCAGAAAAACCCTGACCCTGATTTCAAGAAAAACGGCGCGCGGCTAAGCACTGCACGGCAAGGGGTAGTAATCTGGCGGCGGGTCACCGATCGTTCGTTCATCCGGAGGAGGGCCGATGAAACCGTCACGTCCAGGGCCGCTGGTGGCCGCCATTGCCGCCGCAGTGTTCAGCACCACCGCTGCAGCATTTCCGACCAAGCCGATCCGCATTGTCGTCGCCTATACCCCGGCCGGCACCACCGACATCCTGGCCCGCGTTGTCGGCCAGCGCATGAGCGAGGCCTGGGGCCAGCCGGTGATCGTGGACAACCGTCCCGGCGCCAACGGCAACATCGGTACCGAGGTGGCCGCGCGCGCCGTGCCCGACGGCCACAGCCTGGTGATGGCCACCGCCGGCACCCACGGCATCAATGTCAGCCTGTACCGCAAGCTCGCCTGGCATCCGGTGAAGGATTTCGCGCCGGTAAGCCTGGTGGCGATGGTGCCCAACATCATGGTCGTCAACAACGCGCTGCCGGTGAAAAGCGTGCAGGAGTTCATTGCCTACGCACGCGCTAACCCCGGCAAGCTGTCCTATGGCTCGCCGGGTCTGGGCAGCACCGCGCACATGTCGATGGAACTGTTCAAGAGCATGACCGGCAGCAACGTGGTGCATGTGCCCTACAAGGGCAGCGCTGGCGTGCTCAATGACGTGATGGGCGGCCAGATCGCGGTCACCATCGACAACATGCCGCCCTATGTGCCGCAGGTGCGTGCCGGCAAGATCCGTGCGCTGGCGGTGAGCACCGCGAAGCGTTCCTCCGCCATGCCCGACCTGCCGAGCATTGCCGAAGCCGGCGTGCCCGGTTACGACGCCGGCGCCTGGTTCGGCCTGCTCGCCCCGGCGGGCACGCCCCGGGCCGTGGTGGATAAGCTTTCCGCCGAGACCGCGCGCATCCTCAAGCTGCCCGAGGTCAGCAAGCGCATCTCCGAACTCGGCGCCGAACCGGTCGGCGGCACGCCCGAACAGTTCGCCGCCTTCATCAAGTCAGAGATCGACAAGTGGGCCAAGGTGATCAAGGACGCCAATGTCGAGCTGCAGTAAGGCGTTAATTAACAGGATGGACAGGATTTACAGGATAAAACCCCCAATTGTATGAGGGCTGATGAGACACGGTTGCATACGGAGGTCACCGAGGCGGTGATTGGTTGTGCTTTTGACGTCATCAAGGAACTTGGCTCGGGATTTCTCGAATCCGTTTATGAAAAAGCTTTGTTGCTGGCGTTAAAGCAAAAAGGCTTGTCCGCAGTCGCACAGCAACCGCTGAGCGTCATGTTTCGAGGCGACAATGTCGGCGAGTTTTTTGCAGACCTTGTGGTTGAGCAAAAAGTGCTGGTCGAACTCAAGGCCGTCAAAGCACTCATACCCGAGCACCAGTCTCAGCTGATCAATTACCTGCACGCCAGCGATATGGAAGTTGGACTGCTAATCAACTTTGGCAATCCCAAGCTGGAAATCAAACGCTGCTTCAAAGCCAGGACGGCGTAATGCTTTGGTTTTTATCCCGGGCGGTTTCAAGACCCAAGTGCAAAAAGGTCAGCGTAGTGCTTCTTAAAATCGAATGCGTCCGGTGTGAACAGTTCTGCAGGACATCGGAAGCCCATCGACTTGCGCGGCCTGGTGTTCAATTGCCAGGCGATGGCGTCG
>JAJTHX010000235.1 GCA_021300125.1 Betaproteobacteria bacterium
GAGACTATTGCGCCGGGCCCAACCACGTGCTGCCGACCTCGCGCACCGCGCGATTTTCCTCCCCGCTCGGCGTGTACGATTTCCAGAAGCGCTCCAGCGTGATCCGCGTGTCCGCAGCCGGCGCCGAAAAGCTCGGCCGCATCGCGGTCGAACTGGCGAATGGCGAAGGCCTGCCGGCGCACGCCGCTTCGGCGGCGATGCGCCTGACGCGCAGCTGAGCCCCCAGCGATGAGCCGCTACTGGAGCAAGGTGGTGCAGGGGCTGACGCCGTATGTGCCTGGCGAGCAACCGAAACTGGCCAACCTGGTCAAGCTCAACACCAATGAATGCCCGTACGGCCCGAGCCGGCGCGTGCTTGAGGCGCTGCGTGCGGAAATCGGCGACACGCTGCGCCTGTATCCGGATCCGGCAAGCGACCGGCTGCGTGCCGCGATCGCGAAACATCACGGCCTTGTGCCGGAGCAGGTCTTTGTCGGCAACGGCTCCGACGAAGTGCTGGCGCATGTCTTTCTCGGTCTGCTCAAGCATGACCGCCCCGTGCTGTTTCCGGACATCACGTACAGTTTTTATCCGGTGTATTGCGGGCTCTACGACATCGGGTTCGAGCCGGTGCCGCTCAACGCGCGCTTCGAAATCGCCGTCGATGACTACCTCAAGCCCAACGGCGGTGTCATTTTCCCCAACCCCAACGCCCCCACCGGCTGCCTGGTGCCACTGGCCGAGATCGAGCGCCTGCTGCGCGCCAACCAGCACTCGGTGGTGGTGATCGATGAAGCCTATGTCGATTTCGGCGGTGAATCGGCGGTGCCGCTGGTGGCCCGCCATCCCAACCTGCTGGTGACGCACACGCTGTCGAAGTCGCGCGCGCTGGCCGGCCTGCGTGTGGGCTACGCAGTGGGCCATGCCGACCTGATCGAGGCGTTGACCCGGGTCAAGGACAGCTTCAATTCCTATCCGCTGGACCGCTTTGCCCAGGCCGGGGGCACCGCTGCAATCGAAGACGATGCCTATTTCCGCGCGATGTGCGGGAAAGTGGTGGCCACCCGCAGCAGGCTGGTCGCCGACCTGCAGGCGGTCGGCTTCGAGGTGCTGCCATCGGCCGCGAACTTCGTGTTTGCCCGCGTGCCCGGCCGCGACGGCGCCGAACTGGCAGCGAAGCTGCGCGAGCGCAGCATCATCGTGCGCCACTTCCGCAAGCCGCAGCGTATTGCCGAATTCCTGCGCATCACTGTCGGCACCGATGAGCAGTGCGCGGCGCTTGCTGACGCCCTGCGCGAAATCCTGCGCCAGCCCGGGCAGCGATGAGCGGAATCGTTTATACTGTGAAATCAGTTACTTAACGCTGTGCGGTTCTTAACGCTGCACAGTTCCCAACACTGCATTTACTCAGCGATGTAAAGCCGATCATGGCGCGCAAGGCCCAAATTACCCGCAACACCCAGGAAACGCAGATCAGCGTCAAGCTCGATCTCGACGGCAAAGGCGTCGCCCGGCTTGACAGCGGCGTGCCTTTCATCGACCACATGCTGGACCAGATCGCACGCCATGGCCTGGTGGATCTTGAGGTGAAAGCCAAGGGCGACCTGCACATCGATGCCCACCACACCGTGGAGGACATCGGCATCACGCTGGGCCAGGCTTTCGCCAAGGCCATCGGCGACAAGAAGGGCGTGCGCCGCTACGGCCACGCCTACGTGCCGCTCGACGAGGCGCTGTCGCGGGTGGTGATCGACCTGTCGGGCCGTCCAGGCCTGGAAATGAGCGGCAAGTTCACCCGCGCCCGCATTGGTGATTTCGATGTCGACCTGGTGCGCGAGTTCTTCCAGGGCTTCGTCAACCACGCCGCGGTGACGCTGCATCTCGACAACCTGAAGGGCGTCAATGCCCACCACCAGGTGGAGACGCTGTTCAAGGCCTTCGGCCGCGCGCTGCGCATGGCGGTCGAACTCGACCCGCGCGTGAAGGGCGTGCCCTCAACCAAGGGCTCACTCTAAGCGCCTGCCACACCCGGGCGGGCGGGTGACCTGCATCCTGAATCCGGCAACTGACGTCATGGCCATCGACATCGCAGTCATCGACTACGGCATGGGCAATCTGCGCTCGGTGTCGAAGGCGATCGAGCATGTCGCGCCGCAAAGCCGCGTGGCGGTCACCTGCGACCCCGCGGTGGTCGCCGCGGCCGGTCGGGTGGTGTTTCCCGGCCAGGGCGCGATGCCCGACTGCATGCGCGAGATGGAGTCGCGCGGCTTGAAGCCGGTGCTGCTCGAGGCCGCGCGCAGCAAGCCCTTTCTCGGTATCTGCATCGGGCTGCAGATGCTGTTCGAACGCAGCGAGGAGGGCGACACGCCGGGGCTGGGCATACTGCCGGGCATCGTGCGCCGGTTTCCTGCCGTGCGCATGTTCGATGCGCAGGGCGCCCGGCTGAAAGTCCCGCACATGGGCTGGAACGAGGTCGAGCAGGTGGCGCACCCGCTGTGGGACGGCATTCCCGACCGCAGCCGTTTCTATTTCGTGCACAGCTATTACCCGGAGCCCGCGGATGCGTCGATGGTCGCCGGCTGGAGCGCTTATCCCTTCCGCTTCGCTTGCGCCGCGGTGCGTGGCAACCTGTTCGCGGTGCAGTTCCATCCCGAAAAAAGCCACAACGCCGGCCTGCGGCTGCTCGCCAATTTCGTGCGCTGGCAGCCGGCTGCTGGTGTATGATGCTTGTGACGAATTGTTTATCCAAGCGCGCGACTTCGACCTGATCCGGTATTCCTGTCGTCCCCCTCCGGCCCTGCCGTTTCGTCAAACCGTTCTGCTCCCCGCACGCCCATGCTGATCATTCCCGCCATTGACCTCAAGGATGGCCATTGCGTACGCCTGAAGCAGGGCGACATGGATGCCGCCACCGTATTCTCCGAAGACCCCGCTGCGATGGCTGAGCAGTGGCTCAAGCAGGGCGCGCGCCGCCTGCATGTGGTGGACCTCAACGGCGCCGTCGCCGGCAAGCCGAAAAACGAGCCGGCTATAAAGGCCATCGTCAAGGCGGTCGGCGGCGAACTGCCGATCCAGCTCGGCGGCGGCATCCGCGACCTCGACAC
>JAJTHX010000145.1 GCA_021300125.1 Betaproteobacteria bacterium
CACTCGCAGAGGCCGCGGCCGAGCACCCATTCCTTGTCGGATGCGCTGAGCCAGTCGGCCTGCTGCCACATCTCGACATGCTGGCGGTAAGGCACCGGCGAGCGCGACCAGTCACTGCCCCAGAACAGGCGTTGCGGGCCGAAGGCGTCGAAGGCGCGCCGGGCGTAGGTCTGCGCGCGGCGGAAGGGGAAGGGTTCGCTGATGTAGCTGGGCAGGGCGCTCGCCTTGACCGCGACATTGGGGCGTTTGGCGATGGGCAGCAGCTTGTCGAAGTGGCGGAAGGTTTCCTCTTCCGGCTTGCCGCTCGACAGCGCCATGTGATCCATCACGATCTTCAGGCCCGGATAACGCTCCGCAACCGTGTCGATGGCGTGCACAAAATCCTGCGGCACCAGCACCATCAGGTGGATGCCGAGTTTTTCGGCCTCGGCCCAGACCCAGTCGAACTTGCCCTCGATCAGCGGCTGTTGCAACACGGGAATATGGAAGGTGAAGCGCATGCCGAACATGCCGGGTTGCTGCAGCCAGGTCTTGATCACCGCCCTGGCATCGGGCGCCTCCGGATTGAAGCGGCCCATGATCGCGAAGCGGTCAGGGTGCTGCTTCACCGCCTCGATCGCCAAGTCGTTGCGGTCGCCTTCCCAGGACGGCGGCACGATCACCACGCGGTCCACGCCGGCTTCGTCCATGTCCTTGAGCAGTTGTTCGTGTCCGAGCGGGATTTCGCGCTGCGCATGCGCACGCGCCGGCCACGGCCGTTCCGGTGTGTTGGCGCCCCAGATGTGCACTTGTGAATCGACGATCAGCATTGCTTCTCCGTTGGTGTGTGAGGGTTTTATTGTCGGGTCGCGAGTTCAGCCCACGGCCTTATTTTTGCCAGCTTATTGCCGAGGGCGCGTTCGGCCATTTCGGTATCGTAGGCGGCTTGCGCGCGCAACCAGTAACCGTTGGAAAGGCCAAAGAACCGGCACAGGCGCAGATCGGTGTCTGCGGTCACGGAGCGCCGTCCGGCGACGATTTCGCCGATGCGCTGTGCGGGCACGCCAATTTCCTTGGCGAGTCGGTACTGCGTGATGTCCATCGGCTTGAGGAATTCCTCAAGCAGGAGTTCGCCCGGGGTGACAGGATGCAATTTGCTCATGGTGCTTGTCCTCAGTGGTAATCCACGATCTCGACGTTTTCGGCGCCTGATGTTGTCCAGCGAAAACACAGACGCCACTGGTCGTTGATGCGAATGCTGTGCTGGCCGGAACGATTGCCTTTCAGTGCTTCCAGCCGATTGCCCGGTGGTATGCGCAGATCTTCCAGGCGGTCGGCGATTTCGAGTTGTCGCAGCTTGCGCCGTGCCCCCCCGGCGATGCTGGCAAAACGCCTGACGCGGTTGCCTCGAGCCAGTGCTTCGGTTTCGGCGCATTGAAACGACTTGATCATGACTGATAGTAACGCGCTGCGTGATTATTGTAAAACCACTCTTCAGAAGGTGGTGGCTGACGGGGTGTTCAAACTGCTGCAGAATCCGGCAGGCATTGGTCCGGATGGATTCAAGCCTTCCTTCGATGCGGGTTTAATCATAACCAATTGTTTTTATTGATAAATTTATGAACGGTGCCGAAAGCCTCGTGCGCACGCTGGTCAATGGTGAAGTCAATGTCTGCTTCGCCAACCCCGGCACTTCCGAAATGCATTTTGTTTCTGCGCTGGATCGTGTCGAGGGCGTGCGCTGCATCCTCGGCCTGTTCGAAGGTGTGGTCACCGGAGCGGCGGACGGCTATTACCGCATGGCGGGCAAGCCGGCGGCGACGCTGCTGCACCTCGGGCCGGGGCTCGGCAACGGGCTGGCCAACCTGCACAACGCCAAAAAGGCGCGCTCGGGCATGGTCAACATCGTCGGCGAGCACGCGAGTTACCACATCCGGCACGATGCGCCGCTCACCGCCGACATCGAAGGCGTGGCGCGGCCGATGTCGGACTGGGTGCTGACCTCGCGTTCCTCAAGGGCGGTGGCCGGTGACGGTGCGCAGGCGATCACTGCGGCGCGTACTGCACCAGGGCAGATCGCGACGCTGATCCTGCCCGCCGACACCGCCTGGGGTGAGGCCGACGGCCCGGCCGCAGTGGCCGCACCGCAGCCGCGGACCACGGTGGACGGCGCGGCGATTGATGCTGCGGCCCAGGTGCTGCGTTCCGGCAGACCTGCCGCGATCCTGCTCGGCGGCGCTGCGCTGCGCGGCAAGGCGCTGGACTGGGCGGGGCGCATCGCCGCGAAGACCGGCTGCACGCTGCTCTGTGAATACAACAACGCACGCATGGAGCGCGGCGCGGGCAGGGCGGTCGTCAGGCAGTTGCCCTTTGCCGTGGATGCCGCGCTGGCGGTGCTGAAGGATGTGCGCGAACTCGTGCTGGTCGGCGCGAAAACGCCGGTGTCGTTTTTTGCCTATCCCGGCAAGCCCAGCGTGCTGGTCCCCGAAGGCTGTCACGTGACCCGAGTGGCGGGCGCCGAAGCCGACCTTGAGCAGGCGCTCGAAGCGCTGGCCGATGTCCTGGGGGCGCGTGGCGCCGCGCCACGGGTCAATGCCGCCAGCCATGACACGGCGCTGCCCAGCGGTGCGGTCACGCTCGAAGGCCTGGGCGCGCTGTTCAATTCGCTGCTGCCCGAGGATGCAGTGGTGATCGACGAGGCGGTGACCAGTGGCCGTGCCTTTACCGGCGCGATGATGGGCGCACGGCCACACGACTGGCTCAACATCATGGGTGGTTCCATCGGCTGGGGGCCGGCCGCCGCCACCGGCGCCGCGATTGCCGCGCCGGGGCGCAAGGTGGTCGCCTTCGAAGGCGACGGCAGCGCGCAATACACGCTGCAGGCGCTGTGGACGATGGCGCGCGAGAGCCTCGATGTGACGATGGTGGTGTTCGCCAACCGCGCCTACAAGATCCTGCTGGGCGAACTGAATAATGTCGGTGCTGCCGCGCCCGGTGCCAATGCCCGTTCGATGCTGACCCTCGACCGGCCCGACCTGGACTGGGTTGCGCTGGCGAAAGGTTATGGCGTGGAGGCAGGCCGTGCGGCAACACTGGACGAACTGGCCACGCAGTTCCGCCGAGGGCTCGCCGTCAACGGCCCGTATCTGGTCGAACTGCTGATGTAGGAGGGACGACCATGCACGAAACCGGCAAGACCATTGCCCGCCGCCTGCACGATGCGCGTTTTGCCACACGCTACTTCACCGGCGATGGCATCGACATCGGCTCCGGGCCGGATCCGCTGGCGTAATACCACGAGTTTTTTCCGTTGATGAAGTCCTGCCGCGCCTGGGACCTGAAGGACGGTGACGCTCAGAAGATGTCCGGCGTGGCCGACGCCAGCTTCGACTTTGTGCATTCCTCGCACTGCCTCGAACACCTGCGCGACCCGCGCGAGGTGCTCGGTCACTGGCTGCGCATCCTGAAGTGGGGCGGACACCTCATCTGCGTGGTGCCGGATGAGGATCTCTACGAGCAGGGTGTGTTTCCGTCCACGTTCAATGCCGACCACAAGCACACCTTCACCGTCCACAAGCGCAAGTCCTGGTCCCCGGTGAGCATCAACCTGCTCGATTTGCTGGCAGGCCTGGAGCCCGAAGCGCGCGTGCTGAAGATCGAACTGCTGACTTACCGCTACCGCCTTGCCGCCCATCCGGAGAAACGCATTGACCAGACGATGACGCCGGTGGGGGAGTGCGCGATCGAGTTTGTGGTGCAGCGGGTGGGGTAAGGGTAGCGTAATGAGATAAAAAAAACTTTTAAATCAATAAGTTATGATGTTTCAATGAGTGACGCAAACAGCAGGCGCGTGTTGACGGCCACTTCCACGCAGCCTAGACTCTGTAATTACTGACGTTATAACGCAGCGGGGTGCAGCATGCTCAAGGTAAAAGTGACCGCAATCGGCAATTCGATGGGCATCGTGCTCCCCAAGGAAGCGCTGGCAAAGTTGCGCGCTGAAAAAGGTGATGTGCTGTATCTGGTCGAGACCCCGGAAGGGCTGATGCTCACGCCTTACCAGCAGGATTTCGAGGCGCAGATGGATGCCGCCGGCAAGGTCATGAAGAAGTATCGCAACGCGCTGCGGGAACTGGCGAAGTAAGCCGGTTCGGCCATGCCACGTAAACCTGGCGCCAAGGGCGAGCCGCGTTGGGTATTGCCTGAAGCCGTCAACGCCATTCACCAGATGCTGATTGCCGAGCACGGCGGGCTTTCAGGTGTGCGCGATCAGGGCTTGCTCGATTCGGCCTTGGCCCGTCCGCGACAGCAGGCAGTCCACGGAGAAAAAACCACACTGTTTCAATTGGCCGCGGCCTACGGCTACGGTCTTGCCCGCAACCATCCCTTTGTCGATGGCAACAAGAGGATTGCGCTGGCTGTCAGTGCCGTGTTTCTGGAGATCAACGGTTATTCACTGAACGCGCCGGAGGCGGAGGCTGTGGTCGTCTTTCAGCAACTGGCTTCGGGTGGGCTGACGGAAGCAGCGCTGGCGGCGTGGCTGGAAGGATCGTCGGTCGCTGCTGCGTAGGGCGGATCAGCTGGCCAGAAACCTTACCCTGGCCCCTGTGATTCCTAACGTTTGAATTAGCGGCCGGCCTTCGGTGTAGGGACAAACAGCTCCCGCACATTATTCCTTTGTCCCTCATCGAGGTCGATCATCTGCTCCTTGACCGTTGAGAAGTCGATCTTCGACAAATCGATCATGCGAACCTCGCGATTATCCATTGTGTGAAAGTAGTAGCGTCTACTCTTGAGATCAGCCGCCGTCGTTATCTGGGTGGCGCTTTCAATTTCGTGCGAGATCTTGTCAGGCTTGGCGGTCACGCCTACTGGGATATTGAAGTTATCGAGAATCCGGAACGCCTCGAAGACTGCGTCCACGGTGGTCGGCAAGGGTCGCGCCGTCGCTGTGAACAGCGAGGCCCGGACGAACCTCGATGGCGGACTGAAGTCGCCGGGGAGACCGACAAGTCCCGAACCGCTACCGAATGGTGAGACTGACTTTCCGTCAATGACCAAGGGAGCCGCGGGTTGCGTGCTCAAATTGAGGTAGTTCCGGAGATTCGTGATGTGCCAGTCATAGGTGGGTGAGTTCGCGACCACACCATTGAAGGTGTCGTAGACCTTGATTTCACCGCCATTGACTATCTCGACGACGATGCTTGCCCCCGTCGCGTCGGCGATCTTCCAGTGGAATGGCAGCGGCACGCCACCAAACCGGGGGTCCTTGACATCGACGACCAGAACCTTGTCAAGGTTTTTCTTGACTTCCTCGACTGTCTCGAACGACGAAAGCATCCATTGCATGAAGTCGCCGACGCTCATCGACCGATTGGCATGCATCTTGTCGTACGGCTTGTAGTCGGCATAGCCAGGAAAATAATACGCGCCGACATATAGCCCCCTTTCGTTCATGGCATCCGGCCCAAAGGGCTGATCGTATGCCGCCACGGAAACCAGGCCAAACCTGCCCTTCCAGGACATTCCATTAAGGCCATCTGGTGTCTGTGCGCGGAAGACCTTGCTGCGCGGGAAAATTACAATCTGATTGTGCTTTGCATCACCCAAAGCCCACTCGACCGTCCGGGCCACAATGACCCCGCCATCCGCACTCCTTAACGAGATGCCCGTACATGCCGAGGCAGGTCCCTGATAGATTGCGAGCACGACGCAGATCGCCCACGCAAGAAAATGATTGGATTTATTGCTCATGGATACTTCTCCTGAAGGAAGTGGGGCAGACCTCTACGGACTCTTTTGAGGTCGCTAACGTTCGAATTCAGCGGACTGGCGCGGCTTGCCGCGAGAGGTCCGCTGGAATGATGGGTTGGGCGCACAAGGCACAGGCTTCACGCCTAATAGTTGGTGCTCACCCGGACGACAATCGTGTGATGCTCGGGGTCAAGCATGGCGAGCATGAAGTCGTTGACGTCCGCATCAAGCGTCGAACGAACGGTCTTAGGAGCGTGCATGATGTCGGTGCCTGCGGTTCTGATCTGGTACAACCCTGTGTGAGGGTGAGATGGCATTGACTGCCTGAAGCGTTCAAGGATCTGCTGTTCTGTCGGGTTGTAGACAGAGCCCTCTGGCGGAAGGGCCTGCCCTGACTCTCGAGCAGACCTGACCCGCGCTTCTCTTGAAGTTCGTATACACGCAAGGTGCTTCAAGACGCTCTCAGGAATCGGCAGAGGCTGCCAATTGCCGGATTCCTTGGCTGCACGAACCAAGACATCGAAGTCGGCGCTGCTGAGTTGGAAGACCATCGTGATCTTGAGACCCTCGCGTCCGAACCATGCTGACTCCGAAGGCGTGGCCTCATAGGTGATTACTGTGGCAGCCCTCGGCATGTCGAATTCGCGACGTAGGGTCAATTCATCTGCCTGGCGCGGGGAACAGCCCGCAAGGACAGCGCAAATGAGAACTGCAACAGCCAGCGATGACCTCATGACGCCTCCTGCTACTGCGCCCAACGTTCGAATTGTGCGCCGAGAGGCGTCCGCACCAACGAATGGTTGGGCCTCACGATAAGGTGCAGCAAGTGACTCACGAATGGACCGGAGAAGCCGAAAGCTTTACGCCGAGAGCATGAAGTAGTTTGAGCATGGTGTCGTAGCGCGGCTTTGCGCCGGGTGTAAGTGCCTTGTAAAGGCTCTCGCGGCCAAGACCCGCATCTTTGGCGAGCTGCGCCATGCCGCGGGCGCGAGCTACATCGCGCACAGCAGTTAAAAAGACATCGGGATTGGGATCTTCTAATGCGGCGGTGATGTATTCCGCGACGATCTCCTCATCATCGAGGTAGTCGGCAGCATCGAAGCGGGAAAATTTAGCCATGATCTACTCCTTTTCCAAAGCACGCGCCATCTCAATGGCACGTTTGATGTCGCGCTTCTGCGAGGACTTGTCGCCGCCCAAGAGAAGCAGATAGACCACCTCGGCGCGGCGCGTGAAATAGGCTCGATAGCCCGGCCCAAAGTGGACACGCATTTCCGAGACTCCTTCGCCCACCGGCTCACAATCGCCAAAATTACCGTGCTCGGCGGACCGGATACGGTGGAGGATCCGGGCGCGGCCCACTTTGTCTTTCAGGCCGGATAGCCAAGCATCGAATTCCTCGGATCGCTCAAAGTTGTTCATGACGCATATTGTATCCGACTAGATACAAACATGCAATCTGACAGCTAGACGAACGGTCGCGTTTTGCGAGGCCCTACGTCACGCTTGAGCGGCGCGCGCTTTTTGCGTGTCCGTCTCCAAGCGATTGTTAGGCCAGCATGTGTTAATGCAAGACCTAGCCCCTTTCATCCACGCCGTAGGGTCACCACATCGGCAACTGATTGAGCGGTGCTGTCGCCTTTGGCAACGAGCAGCGCCGCCGGCGCGCGGCGGCCACTAGAGCACCCGTTATGCCGCCGGCGGCGAGGGTGGTACAGAGGCCCACCGCGCTTAGCGTGATCGCAGAGAGGACAGCGCCGAGGATGGTGGTGCGCTTCATTACCCAGATGAGCGCGCCCAAGAGAACGCACATGCTAGGCACACACCAGCTCCGCCAGAAAATATAGAGCCCTGCCGCAACGAGGATCACAGCGAAGCCGGCCGCAGCCAGCGCGGGCTGTGCCAGGGCGAGCCCGGTCATCAGCATCGCCGCCCCAACCGCCAGCGTGACGGTGAAGTTCCGGCCCCACCGGGGACACGCGATGTGAGGAGGATCGGGCCAAGACCAGTCGACTGCGTTTTCATCGACATTAACGTCGTCGGAACCCGGCCCGCCTGGCGATCCAGAGTCGTTATCTCTCCCACCGACACCCGGCATCAGCTTGCACCGCATCGAGCGCCAGCCGGAATCGGGGCACGAAGACGCGCTCGGCGCGATGGCTTGCACGTCGATGAAGAGATTCAAGCCGCAGGGTAGGGACAGGAAGCCGGGCCGGAAAGTGATGTGCCACGCGCCGTCATTTGCCGGATCCGCGGAGTTTGATGTCGACGGCGGCGGGTACTCCACGGTCGCCGTGCCCTGAAAGATCGCGGGGCCAGCGGTGAGGGTCCGCACCGACACCTCCACCTGCGTGTACGGATGCGCGACCGTTCCGAAAACCGTAACTCCCGATACGGGCACGACCGGGTTCGACGTTTGGCCGGTGATCTCGAATGTAAGGCGGCATGGATTCATAGCGGGCTCTCAGGCGACGGTCACGGTGGCAATGGCGGTGTGGGACACGCCCGCAGCAGTCGCGGTCAGCGTGACCTCGTAGTTGCCCACGGGTGCCGTGAACGTGGGCGATTCGGAAGTGGGGTTATTGAGTGTCGCAATCGCCCCACCCAACGTGACGGTCCAGGCCAGGGTCAGCACCGGCGCTCCCGCGGCCGCCACCGATGGCAGCGCACCGGCGCTGCCGGCAGTTGATCCGGCAGCAGAAAGGGGAATAGCTGCGTTTGGAGCTCCCGCATAGGGCCCGTTGGCGCGGGCTTGCACAACGGACAGAATTGCCTGTCTCGCATTGCCATTCAGTCCGTCGGTGAGGAGTGCACGCCATGTGTAGTCCCCGCCGAGGTCTGGCACGAATATGTTGGGGTCTGCTGCGTCGTTGGCGAGCGCCGCCAAGCTACCTGGTGGAGCCTGGATCAGCCACAGGAACCCCAGAGGTGGCGTGCCGCCCGGGTTGATCGCCGCCAGCGGATAGCCGTCTGGGTCCGCCACGCCCGTGGAGGCATCAAGCGGGATCATCTGTCCGACGGCTGCCACCGCCGGAGGAATGACGGCTGGCCAAGGTGCCGCGACGGTCGGGCGCGTGTTGGCACCGGCAGGGCCGGCGATCGGGCCTACCGGCGGAGTCCATATGGAAAGGAATGGTCTATCGGCGTCGCGCTGCTGGCTCTCGGCGATGATCTCGGCGTAGGCGTTCTCCCCACCGCCGAAAACGTTCTCATCGAGTGCACCGATGTAGTGGAAGGCCGGGCCGAAAGCCCCAACTGACAGCGTGTGGCCCGTTTCGTGAAAAGTGACTCCATCCGCCGTCGTGAAGGCAAACCCTGTGTTCGCGAGCGCGGGGCTGGGTGACTGCGCGCGAAACTCCACAGTGATGAAGCTGAAGTTGCCGAGGTTGTACGCCGTGGGGAAGAACGCCGGGACCGTCCCATGGAAGACGAGCGTTAGTGTCCACCACTCCATCGTGACACGCAGCGGGAATCCGAGACCCGACATGATGAGAGACCAAACCGCCAAGGTGGCACCGACGAGCGTCACCGGCCAAGACATGGGACTGAGCACGCTTGACCAACCCAGAAAGGCGTTGTAGGTCCGGTTGCCGGCTGCCACACTCGCGGCCAGATTCAGCAGACTCAGGTAAACGGCGATGGGCACGGACAGGGCAAGGAGGCCCAGGAACGGTAGCGGCAGAACCGGCACGAGCGCAGCGTAGGCCACCGGCGTGAACAGCAGCTGACCGCTGGCGTTGATGCCCAGCAGAAGACCGCGGCACACTTCCTCGATCACCGGCACCGACGGCGTCACCTGGCCGTCCGCGGGTCGGGGACCGGTTGCGGCGCTGGCTGCGACGTAAAGCAGCACGGAAATCAGGATGTACAGGATGACACCCGGGACGATGCCGATGGTGAAGGCAGGAACCAGCGGCAGACCGATCACAGTGAACGTCACCCCAATTGCCGTCGCTACTTGCAGGGCCAGTGGACCGAGCAGGAACAGCACACTCAGAAAGAACCCGACTAGGGCGGCAGCGAAAGTCATTCAGAGACCCTCCAGGAACTATACGGCCACGAGATCGGTGTACTGTTATGACAAATTGAGTACCTTTGTAGGAAACCGGAGTGTCCCATTTCGGCTGGCCAGATTTCATCTTGGTGGGACATGTTTTAGACTCCTTGTGTTTGGTCTATGTGCCGAGCCTAACGTTCGCGTTCACCGGCGCGCCGATTGCGCGCGTCCGTGTGCAACGCGCTGTTAGGCCTTTTATTCAAGGAATTCAATCGATCCAAGGACGTCTTTCACTTCTGATCGCAGCGCATCCGGGCCATCCGGTGGTGCAGAGAAGCTGATCTGATACAGAAAGCTATCTCGCGGAATCGCCACAATGGTTGCCTGCGTCGGAAACGTTTGTCCTGACTGATTCGACACTGTGTACCGTGCGGTCAGCATCGCACCCGGCAACCTCCCCACCATGACCTCTTGGATGGGACTGACCAGGATGAAATCGGAAAATGACTTCTCGAGAGTTGGTTGTACTAGGGCGAGAATTTGTGCCCCAGTGAGTGAGCTCAATCTGCCCAGTGGGCGCACTAGAAGTTGGAAACTCGGGTTAAGCGAGGGATATGGTTCCGGATGCTTAGTCGCCACTACGAGGGGAGCGGACGCCATTTGCTCGACTGCTCTTTGAAGCTCCTGATCTTTCAGTCTCGCGGCCGCTCGGTTTCTTGCGATGGTCTCCAGATTTTGAAACTTCCAGCTCGGCGGGATCGTTAGGTGGATCCGTGCAATCGCACTTGTAAACGTGCGGTCGGATTGGCTATAAGCATTGCCGATTAACAGCGCCA
>JAJTHX010000373.1 GCA_021300125.1 Betaproteobacteria bacterium
CAGGCCGGAGCGCGTAGGCAGGCGCTGGGGTTGAAGATATAGCGTTCAGATATGGCTGTCAATAAACGCGGTCAACTGCGATTTCGACAGTGCCCCGACCTTGGTCGCCTCGACCGAGCCGTTCTTGAAGATCATCAGCGTGGGAATGCCGCGAATGCCGTATTTCGGCGGGGTGCCCTGGTTGTCGTCGATGTTGAGCTTGGCCACTTTCAGGCGGCCGGAATACTCGCGCGCAACTTCGTCGAGGATCGGGGCGATCATCTTGCACGGGCCACACCATTCGGCCCAGTAATCGACCAGCACGGGGGTTGCGGACTGCAACACCTCGGCGTCGAACGAATCGTCGGTGACGTGATGGATATGCTCGCTCATTGGTGTAATCCTGCCTTGTATGTCAGTGGTACGGATACGGGATGGGGAAGAGCCGCGGGGGGGTTGCCGCAGATCGGCGGCAACGAATGAAGGCCTCCATGCTAGCGAAAATCACCGGCCTTGGGAAGCCAAGCCCCTGACGCAGTCCGCGGGCTTGCTGCCCTGCGTCATCTGCTAAAATGCCACCGGTTGAAGCATTTTCATGCCCGGTGTTTCCGGGCGCTTTTCCTGGCGGGAAAACCCCATGACCTACGTTGTTACCGAATCCTGCATCAAGTGCAAATATTCCGATTGCGTGGATGTCTGCCCCGTCGACTGCTTCCGCGAAGGCCCGAACATGCTGGTCATCGATCCGGACGAGTGCATCGATTGCACGCTCTGCGTTGCCGAGTGCCCGGTCGAGGCGATCTTCGCCGAGGACGACGTGCCCGATGACCAGAAGGAATTCATCGCACTCAACGCCGAGCTGTCAAAGTCCTGGAAGCCGATCATCGAGAAGAAGGACGCCCTGCCCGACGCGGACGATTGGGCCAAGGTGAAAGAGAAAAAGCACCTGATCGAGAAGTAACCCGGCGGCGCGCCCGCGCCGCGGCGGCCGGGATTATCATCCCTGCCCATGTCCGCAGCTGAAACCTTTCCAGCGATCTCGCGTGCCGAACTGCTCGGCCGGCTGGCACAGGCGGCGCCTGGCGCCCTGACCGTCATCACGCCCAATCAGCGGCTCGCGCGGGCGCTGCAGCAGGAATTTTGCGAGTTCCGGCTGGAGCAGGGACTGGCCCTTTGGGATTCCGCCGACATCCTGCCGTGGTCCGGTTTTGTCGAGCGTGCCGCCGAGCAGGCGCGGTATTCGGATGCCGCGGCGTTGCCACTGCCGCTGTCCGCGGCGCAGTCGCACATCATCTGGGAACATCTGCTGCGCGCCTCACCTGCCGGTGAAGGGCTGCTGGCGGTCGCCGATGCCGCAAGACTTGCGTACGAAGCCTGGCAGCTGACGCGGCGCTGGCGACTGGAGCCGCGCCTGCGCGCGGCGAATGCCAATCCGGATGGCCAGGCTTTCCTTGAATGGGCGCCGCGTTACGAGCGCATTCTGCGGCGTGACCGCCTGATGGACGGGGCCGAACTGGCTGATCATGTACTGCCGCTGCTGTGCGACGGTCGGCTCAATCGCCCGTCGACACTGGTTGCCTGCGGTTTTGAAAGTTTCACGCTGCAGCAGGCCGATGTTCTGTGCGCGCTGCAGCGGGCCGGCAGCACGGTGCTGCGGTCGATGCCGCCGCCGCGGCAGGCGCGCCTGCTGCGCCTGCCCTGTGCCGATGCCGAGGAGGAAATCCGCCTCGCCGCGACCTGGGCGCGCAACCGGCTGGAACAGGGGCTGCGCCGGATTGGCATCGTGGTGCCGGACCTTGCTGCGCGGCGTGCCGCGGTGGTGCGGGTCTTCAGCGCGACAATGGCGCCCGACTATGCGCTGCCTGATGCGCCCGCGCGCATCCTGCCGTTCAATCTTTCCCTGGGCTCACCGCTTGCCGAATTTCCGCTGGTGAGCACCGCGCTGCTGTTGCTCGAGGCCACGGGCCGCGAGATCGAATACGAGCGGCTCAGCCGCGTGCTGCGTTCGCCGTTCATTGCAGCGGCCGAAACCGAGCGCTCCAGCCGCGCCTTGCTCGACATCGAGCTCAGGCGCCATGCCGAGCCCGGGATATCCCTCGACCGGGCGCTGAACCTGATGACGCGTCACGGCGGCGAATGCCCGCAGCTGGTGAAGCGTTTTGCGGCGCTGGCCGATTTCCGCAGGAACCGCCTGTTCGGCGCGCAGTCGCCGGCGCAATGGGCGCGTGCCTTTTCCGAGGCGCTGGCGCTGGCGGGATTTCCCGGCGAACGGAGCCTCGATTCAGTCGAATACCAGACGCTGAAAAGCTGGCATGGTGCGATGGCCGACTTTGCCGCGCTGGATCGCGTGGTGCCGCGGATGGCTCATGCCGAGGCCTTGTCGCGCCTGCGGCGGCTGGTGACGGAGATCCTGTTCCAGCCGGAATCGCAGCCGGTGCCGATCCAGATTCTCGGCGTTCTGGAGACTTCGGGGCTCCACTTCGATGCGCTGTGGGTGATGGGGCTGGATGACGAACACTGGCCGCAG
>JAJTHX010000173.1 GCA_021300125.1 Betaproteobacteria bacterium
CACCGACCTCGACGATCTCATCCACCTCGACGATGGCGTATTTGGCCGCTTTGGCGAATGCGGGCGACAGGTTCTGGCTGCCGCCACGGAACTGCACGTTGCCGGCGCGGTCGGCGCGGTGGGCGCGGATGAAGGCGTAATCCACCCGGATCGCGGTCTCGAGCACATGCGGGCGGCCGTCGAAGACGCGCAGCTCCTTGCCCTGCGCGAGGTCGGTGTCGGCGCCAGCCGCGGTGTAGAAGGCGGGAATGCCCGCCCCGCCCGCGCGGCAGCGCTCGACCAGGATGCCCTGCGGCACCAGCTCGACTTCGATTTCGCCGCTCTTGATCTGGTCTTCGGTGGCGGTGGGCATGCCGGGCCGCACCGAGAATGCGGCGATGAGTTTTTTGACCTGATGGTTCTCGGCCAGGATCTGGCCGCGCAGTTCGCCCGGCGCGCCCATCGAGTTGCAGACCAGGGTGAGGTTCTTTGCGCCCTTCTCGCGCAGCGCAAGGATCAGGCCCAGTGCGAAGCGGTGACCGACACTGAAACCGCCCAGCGCCACGGTGGCGCCATCAGGCAGATCGGCAATGGCCTCGGCGGCCGAGGGGAAGACTTTGTTCATCGGGATTTCTGTGCAGGTATTTGAGGTGGGTATCGGCAGGTTTCAGATAATCGTTTCGCCCCGGAGCAGCCGTTCCATGCGCTCGCGGGTTTCGGGGGTCTGTCCGGCGAGCGTGAACAGGCGCGCCTCCTCGACCCAGCGCAGGCGCTCAATCATGGTCAGTTTGGCAAACGCGGCAAGCTGTTCGTCGCTGACCGAGTAGTCAAAGCCGCCTTCAGGCTGGCGCTGGTCAGTCATCAGTCACCACGCCAGCGCGTAACCCTCGCGCCGCGGATCGGCGCCGGCATGGCGCAGGCCGGTTTCGGGATCGACCTTGATCGCGCACACCGCGGCATTCGCCGCCGGAAAGCGCGGCCAGACTTCGACATCATGGCCGCGGCGGCGCAGTTCCTCGATCACCGCGGGACCGAAGTCTTCCTCGACGTTGAGGCGGCCCGGATAGTAGGCGTGCGGCGCGAAGGAGTTGGGGAAGCTTTGCGACGAGACGCGCGGCGATTCCACCGCCTGCTGCACGGTCATGCCGTGGTCGACGACGTTGAGGAAGACCTGCAGCATGCCCTGCGACTGCTGGTCGCCGCCGGGGGTGCCGAAGGTCATGAACAGCTGGCCGTCCTTGAATGCCATCGCCGGATTGGGCGTCAGGCGCGGGCGCTTGCCGGCTTTGACTTCGGCCGGATGGCCGGGCTCAAGACGCGACTGGCAGCCGCGCGAGGAAATCGCAAGGCCGGTGCCGGGGATGATCGGGGTTTCGCTGGCGTTGTCGGAAGTGGTGGCGGAGTAGCCGTTGCCCCAGCGGTCAACCACACAGTTGTAGATGGTGTCCTGCGACAGCCGTGACAGGCCATGCGGCGAGGCCAGCGCGCCGGCGGTGAGGCCACCCGGCACGCGCCCCGACATCTCGGGGTCGCCCGGATCGGGTAACCGGGAAAAAGCCTTTTGCATGTCGATGCGCTCGCGCTGACGACGGGCATAGGCCTCGGAAATCATCGCGTCGCGCGGCACCTTCACGAATTTGGGATCGCCGACATAGGCTTCGCGGTCGGCGAACGCGAGGTTCAGCGCCGCCGCGATCAGGTGTGCGTAGTCGGCGGAGTTGTGCGGGATCGCCTTGAGGTCGTAACCCTCGAGGATTTTCAGCGACTCCAGCAGCACGATGCCCTGGCACCACACATCGCAGGCATGCACGGTGTAGCCGCGGTAGTTGACGCTGATGCTGTCCTCGACCGGCACTTCAAACGCGGCGAGGTCGTCAAAGGTCATGAAGCCGCCATGGGCGGCGTGGTAATCGGAAATTTCGCGCGCGATCGGGCCGCGGTAGAAATAGTCGTGCACCGCGGCGAGTTTCCTGTCGCGGTCGCCCTTGCAGTCGCGCTCGGCCTGGATCAGGCGACCGATGGTTTTCGCCAGGTCTTCCTGCACGAACAGTTCGCCGACTTTCGGCGCGCGCCCCTTGGGCAGGAAGATGCGCTCGTTGTCGGGCCAGCGGCGGAAGCTGTTTTCCAGGTACTCGATGTTGGAGGACAGCAGCGGGTAGACCGCGAAGCCGTTTTTCGCGAGTTCCATCGCCGGCGTCGCGGCTTCCTCGAAGGAAATCGTGCCGTAGCGGCGCAGCGCGGTGATGTAGGTGGCGGGTGCGGCGGGAATCACCGTGCGCAGCAGGTTTTCCGGGACCGCCTTGCCGTTGCCGGCGGCGATCAGCTTCGCGACATCGGTGTTCTTCGGCCAGTAGCCGAGGCCGGCGAGGCTGACAACCTTGCCGAGTTCCTTCATGTAGATCAGCGTCGGCGCAACGCAGGCGAAGCTGACCATGTCGGGCTGCAGCACCGACAGTGCCATCGAGGCGGTGACGCCGGCATCAACGGCGTTGCCGCCGCGGTCGAGCACGCGCATGGCGGCAAGGGTGGCGAGGTAATGCCCGCTCGAGGCCGCGTGGCTGCGGCCGACCATGTTCGGCCGGAAGCTCGGCGCCGGCACCGCCATTTTGACTGCGCGTTTTTTCTCGGCCATCGCGTGCTCCTGCTGCGGATCGGGGGACTAGCTGCGTTCAGCCAGCGTCTTGCCGCCCACACCCCAGGCGTGCTTGGGGATGTCCTGCACCGTGATCCACACGGACTCGGGTTTCACGCCGACGGCGTCAACAAACGCCTGGGTGACTTTTTCGATCAGCACTTTTTTCTGCTCCGGCGTGCGGCCTTCGGCGACATACAGTTGGGCGAACGGCATGGTATCTCCTAAGTATTTAATTTAATTGAATTATTTTTACCCGATTTACTGCTCGAGCTTGATGTTGGCTTCCTTGATGACCCGACCCCACTTCGCGGTTTCACTCTTGAGAAAGGCCGCGAATTCCGTCGGGGGGCTGCCGACACCCACCGCACCCGAGGCGGCGAAGGCCTTGACCAGGTCGGGGGTCTGCAGCGCGGCGATGACTTCACGCGCGAGCTTGTCGACGATGGCGCGCGGCACGCCGGCCGGTGCGACCATGCCCTGGAAGGCTTCGGCGGTGTAGCCCTTCAGCGTTTCGCCGATGGTCGGAATCTCCGGCATCGAATCCATGCGCTTCGCGCTGGTCAGCGCGAGGCCCTTGACCTTGCCGGCCTTGATGTGCGGCACGGCGGAGATGGTGGTGGTGAAGAGCATGGAGATGCGGCCGCCGATGAGGTCGGTGATCGCCGGCGGAATGCCCTTGTACGGCACGTGGATCATCTGCACGCCGGCGGTGCGCTGGAACAGTTCGGCCGACAGGTGCGGTGCGGAGCCGGCACCCGGCGTGGCGAAGGTGAGTTCGCCCGGCTTGGCCCTGGCCATCGCGATCAGGTCTTTCACCGAAGACACCGGCAGCGAGGCATTGACGACGACGATGTTGGGCTGCGAGTTGAGCTGCGTCACCGGCGTGAAATCCTTGATCGGATCGTACGGCAGCTTGGCGTAGAGGCTGGGGTTGATGGCGAAGGTGGTGGTGATCATCAGCATGGTGTAACCGTCGGGCGCGGCCTTCGACGCGATCTCGGTGCCGACGATGGTCGCCGCACCCGGGCGGGTATCGACGACGATGCTCTGCCCCCATTTTTCAGTCAGCTTCTGGCCGATCAGGCGGGTGGTGATGTCGAGCCCGCCGCCGGGCGCGAAGGGCACGATCATGCGGATGGGTTTGTTGGGATAGGCGGCTGCGGCCTGGTCTTGGACAGCCTTGCCCTGGGCCGCAGCGAGTCCCGATACCAGCGTGGAAACAACGGCAATGCCAATGGCGAGTTTCGCGTTCATGCGGGAACCTCCGGGGGAAGGCGGCATGTTATCACCAAGCCCGCGCGCGGCCGCCCGCGGCTCCGGCATATGGAACGCCGGTGATGCGCCCCGCTATTGCCCGCGCGCGGCGCGGTTGCGGCTGCGCGCCTGGTACAGCGTGTCGAGGGTGATCTTGCGCACTTCGAGCTTGCTGTGCTCGATGTGGGCGCTGAGCAGGCGCTGCGCCTCGTCGGCGCGGCGGCGCTGGATCGCGGTGAGGATCTTGCCGTGCTCGGCGTAGGTCGCGGCAACACGGTCGGTGACGGTGAAATCGAGGCGGCGGATGATGCGCATGCGCTCGGTAATCTCGCGGTAGGTGCGCAGCATCTCGCGGTTGCCGGTGAACTCGACGATGGCGAGATGGAAGGCCTCGTCGAGCAGGCCGACTTCGAGCGGATCGGTGAGTCGCTGCGCCTCCTTGACGTGCCACACCGCGGCGAGTGCCGCGAGCCCGGGCCGCTCGCCCGCGTCGGAGCACAGTTCGCGCACCGCGAAGCATTCGATCAGCACGCGGAAATCATAGAGCTCGTCGAACTTGTCGAAGGACAGCGGCGGCACCAGCCAGCCGACCTTGGGTATGGCCTCGACAAAACCTTCATGCTGCAGCCGCTGCAGGGCCTGGCGCAGGGGTGTGCGGCTGACGGCCATCGCCTCGGCCAGTTCCGATTCGGACAGGCGGTCGCCGGGCATCAGCTCGAAGTCGAAGATGCGCTGCTTGATCCGGGCATAGGCCTGGTCGGCGAGGCTGCCCTCCTCCGCGTCTGCAGCCGCCTTGATGTCGGCAGGGGAGGCGTAGGAGCCCCACATGCGCGGGACCAGCACGTTCCTGGCGAAGCCCCGGGACACGTTCACCACCTGTGGTGGGGGAGGGGGACAGGCCGGGCGCGGCACGCCAGACAGGCAAGCATGCGGGAGGGCAGACAGGGCGGGCACACAGGCGGGCACACA
>JAJTHX010000257.1 GCA_021300125.1 Betaproteobacteria bacterium
CCTCGGCGAAATCACTGCCCGAAATCTTGGCGCCGACAAAGCGGTCGGCGGGAAAGGCCTCGCGCACCGCGCGAAACACCTGCAGCGGAAAACGCATGCGGTTTTCCAGCGTGCCGCCGTATTCGTCGGTCCTGCGGTTGGCCAGCGGCGACAGGAATTCCGACAGCAGATAGCCGTGGGTCGAATGCAGCTCGATGAAATCGAGGCCGATGCGCGCGGCGCGTTGCGCAGCCTGCGCGAAGGCCCGCGTCAGTGCATCCATGTCGCTGCGGCTCATTTCGTGCGGCGCAGGCCAGCCCGCGGCCAGGGGCAGCGGCGAGGGCGCCAGAGTCTGCCACGCGCCCTCACTGGCGCCGAGAGGACCGTGGCCCTGCCAGGGCCGGTGGCTGGAACCCTTGCGCCCGGCATGCGCGAGCTGCACCCCGAGCACGACCCGCGACACCCCGCGCACGAAATCGGCGACGCGTTTCATCGCCGCCGCATTCGCATCCGACCACAGGCCGGGGCAGTGCGGGGTGATGCGGCCTTCGGGCACCACGGCGGTGGCCTCCATCACCAGCATCGAAGCGCCTGAAATCGCCATCGAGCCCAGGTGCATCAGATGCCAGTCCGACATCGAGCCTTCCACCGCGCTGTACTGGCACATCGGCGCGACGATGATGCGGTTGGCAAGCGTGCGGCCGCCGATCGTGAGCGGCGAGAATAATTGTGCGGTCATGTCGATGTCTTCCTCAATGACTGAAATAGCCGATGATGCGCCACCACAGGTAATGCACGGGGATCAGCACGAACACGCTGATCAGCGCCAGCGGCACGGTGAGCCGGAGCGCATCGCGCACGCGCAGTGCCGCGAGCTGCATGCCCACCACCACCGGCGGCGCCTGGTACGGCAGCAGCAGCGTCGAGAATCCCACCGCCATGGTCATCAGCGCTGCCTGGATCGGCCAGCCCGCGGCCTCGGCGAAGCTGCCGGCCAGCGGCGCAAGCAGCGCCGGCTGCGCGGGATTGGTGACGATCATCGAAGCCAGGGTGGAGAGCACGCTGAGGCTCATGAAGTTCGCCGCGTCCGCACCCTCTTCCAGGCGCACCACCTGCAACAGCGCTTCGCCGATGGCGCGACTGAGGCCGGTGTCGAGCATCACCGCACCGAGACCGAGCACCGCGCCGATGTAGAAAAAGCTGCCGAACCTGACCCGCTCCTGGAACATCGTCACCGGCACCGCGCCGACCCTCGGCAGCATCGCCACCACAGCCGCACCCAGGCCGATCCAGCCGGGCCGGATCCCGTGCAGGAAGTCGCTGGCCCACAGCAGAAGCGAGACCAGCAGGATCGCGGCCAGCCGCTTTTCCGCGCCGCTGATCGGCTGCAGCACCGCCGCTTCGCCCGCGGCGCGGGTCTGCGCCGGAAACATCCGGCACACAATGGCCACGATCAGCGCGCCCTTGATGATGCCCATCACCGGAAACTGCGCCCACAGGTATTCGGCGTAGATCAGCTGCACGCCGTAGAGCGTCTCTGCGGCGCCGGCGAGCACCAGGTTCGGCGCGTTGGCGGGCAGGATCGCGGTGCCGCACTGGAAGGACGCCACGATCACCGCAAACAGCACCCCGTTGTGGCCGGCACTGCCCGGTGCCAGCCCGTGGCGCTCGGCCACCGCCGCGAGGATCGGCACCAGCAGCAGGATGCGGCCCACTGTCGCCGGCATCAGAAAAGCCAGCGCCACCGCCACCAGTACCGCCGCCGTCACCAGCTGCGGATAGGTCCAGACGCGTGTGCCCAGTGCCGCCCGCGCGATGCGCTCGCCCAGTCCGGTCATGCGCACCGCCTCGGCGATGACCAATCCGCCGAGCACCAGCCACAGCGTGCCGGACGTGAAACCGGAGAAGATGACCTCGGGCTTCGCCACCTGGAACAGCACCGCCAGGGCAAAGAAGATCAGTGCCGTCAGCGCCTCGGGCAGCACCCCGGTCGCCCACAGGCCCATCACCAGCACCAGCAGTCCCGCGGTATGCATCACGTTCACCGCCACACCCGCGGGCGGTGGCGCGAAAAAAATCGCCGCAGCGGCGGCGACGATGACCAGACCGGTCAGGGCAGACGAAGAGCAGGCTTTCATCAGCGCCGCCCCGGATTCCCGGGGATTGTCATAACCATTTGATTTTATTTAATTATTTTTTGAACTTGGCGGCAAGGGCCTCACTGCCCCGCGCCAGCATCACCAGGTCGGACCCCACGGCGACAAAGAGATAGCCCATGTCGAGGCAGCGCTGCCCGTCGGCCTCGCCGACGAGAATGCCCGGCGCCTTGCCCGCCTTGCGGATGCGCTTGGCCGCGTCCTCCATCACCTTCCACACTTCGGGATGCTGCCAGTTGCCGAGGTGGCCCATGTCGGCAGCAAGATCGTTGGGGCCGATGAAAATGCCGTCCACGCCGTCGATCGCGGCGATGGCCTCGATGTGCTGCATCGCGCTCATCGTCTCCACCTGCACCAGTACGCACAGCTCGTCGTGCACGCGCTTGAAGTAGTCCTTGATGCGGCCATAGCGGTTGGCGCGGGTGCAGCCGGAAACGCCGCGCACGCCCTGCGGCGGATAACGCGTCGCCGCCACCGCGCGTTTTGCCTCCTCCGGGTTCTGCACATAGGGCAGCAGCAGCGTGCGCGCACCGACATCCAGGTAGCGCTTGATCAGCACGGTGTCGTTCCACGCGGGGCGCACGATGCCCTCGGTACGGCCGGCAAGCAGCGCATCGAGCTGGTTCTGCACCACCGGCAGTTCGTTGGGTGAATGCTCGGTGTCGAGCAGCACCCAGTCAAAGCCGGCATCGGCCAGCACCTCGGCCGAAATCGGGCTGCACAGGCTCGACCAGATGCCGATCTGCGGCTTTCCGGCCTTGAGGGCTTGCTTGAATTCATTGACGGGCAATTGCATGTTCGGGCTCCGGTAAAAAAATGGAATCAGTGGATTTCGGGATCTGGCGTAGGCGCCCCGGCATGCAGCACATCGAGGTCACAGCCCTGGTCGGCCTGGGTGATGTGTCTGGCATAGATCGCGCCGTAGCCGCGGGTGTAATGCGGTGCCGGCGGCTTCCAGGCGGCCCTGCGCTTCTCCAGTTCCGCGGCGCTGACCTTCAGCTCCAGCCTGCGTGCGGCAACATCGAGTTCGATCAGATCGCCGTCGCGCACCAGGGCCAGCGGGCCGCCGACGAAGGATTCCGGCGCCACATGCAGCACGCAGGCGCCGTACGAAGTGCCGCTCATGCGCGCATCGGAAATACGCACCATGTCGCGCACGCCTTTTTTCAGCAGCTTTTTCGGGATCGGCAGCTGCCCCCACTCCGGCATGCCGGGCCCGCCCAGCGGGCCGCCGTTCTGCAGCACCAGCACCGAGTTCTCGTCGACATCGAGATTTTCGTCATCGACGCGCCCGTTCATGTGGTTGTAGTCGCGGAACACCACCGCCTTGCCAGTGTGCTTGAGCAGTCGCGGCTCGGCGGCGGTGGGCTTGATCACCGCGCCGTCGGGCGCGAGGTTGCCGCGCAGGACCGCGAGGCCGCCGCTCACTGCCAGCGGGTTGCCACGTCGGCGGATCACGTCCTCGTTGTAGATCTTCGCGTCGGCGAGGTTCTCGCCCAGCGTGTGGCCATTCACGGTGCGGCAGTCGAGGTTGAGCAGGTCCTTCAGCTCCCCCAGCATCGCGCGCAGGCCGCCGGCGTAATAGAAGTCCTCCATCAGGTAATTCTGTCCGGCCGGACGGATGTTGGCGAGCACCGGCGTGCGCTGCGAGAGTTCATCAAAGCGGTCGAGCTTCAACGGCACGCCGGCGCGCCCGGCCATGGCGATCAGGTGGATCAGCGCGTTGGTCGAACCGGACAGCGCGTGGATTGCGGTGATGGCGTTGTCGAAGGCCTTCGCGTTGAGGATCTGCGAAGGCAGCAGGTCTTCCCACACCATCTCGACGATACGCCGGCCGCTGGCCGTGGCCATGCGCGCGTGGTTGGCATCGGCCGCGGGAATCGAGGCCGCACCGGGCAGGGTCAGGCCCAGCGTCTCGGCAACCGAGGTCATCGTCGATGCCGTACCCATCACCATGCAGTGGCCGTAAGAGCGCGCAATGCCCTCCTCGACCTCGCCCCATTCCTTCTCGTTGATGTTGCCGGCGCG
>JAJTHX010000199.1 GCA_021300125.1 Betaproteobacteria bacterium
GTCGATCACGATCGGCGGTTTGCCCTGGCGCGGGAAAATCGCGGCGACCGGATTGGTGCCGAAAAACGCGCGCTTGCCGCCCCAGGCGTTGATTGCCGCCGGTGAATTGGTCAGCGCGATGCCAGCCATGCCGGCTTCGGCGATCGGTGTGAGGTGGTAGGCTGCGGCACCGAAGTGGTGACTATTGGTGACGCCGACAAAGGACACGCCATAGCGTTGCGCGCGCTGGATGCCCTCCTTCACCGCCAGCGCCGCCGCCGGAAAGGCGAGGCCGCCGCCGGCGTCGATCAGCGCGGTGGCGCCGGCCTTACGTGCGAGCTTCGGTTTGGCCTTGCCGTCGGCACGGCCCTCGCGCAGATGCTGTGCATACAGGGCAACCCGCGACAGGCCGTGGCCGGAGAGGCCTTCACAGTCGGCGGCGACCAGCGCGCGTGCAGTGGCCTCGGCCATTACCTTGCCCGCACCCGCGCGCTGGAGTGCGCGCGTCGCCAGCCCGGTGCAGTCCGCAACGCTCAGGGTGGGCATGGCGTCAATCCACCTTGGTGCCGGATTTCTGCGCAACCTCGGCCCATCTCGCGGCCTCGGCGCGGTAAAACGCATTGAACTCGGCCGGCGTGTTGCCGCTGGGTTCCGCACCCTCGGCGCGGATACGCTGGATCACATCCGGCGACTTCAGCGCGATCACCCACTCCCTGTAGAGCCGGTCCTGGATCGCAGCCGGGGTTTTGGAAGGCACGAACAGGCCGTTCCACTGCAGGGCGATGATGCCCTTGAAGCCCTGTTCCTCGATGGTCGGTACGTTTGGCATCACAGGCGAACGCACCCGGTCGGCCACGCCGAGGCCGCGCAGGCGACCGGCACTGACCTGGGGTGCCGCGACCGGCATCACCACGAAAGCCACCTGGGATTCGCCGGTGAGCAGTGCCACCGAGGCCGGCGCCGCACCCTTGTACGGCAGATGGTTGATACGGGTGCCGGTGGTGACTCGGAGCAGCTCCATCGCCATGTGCGACATGGTGCCGGTGCCGGCGGAAGAATAATCAAGCGCATCGGGCTTGGATTGCGCCAGCGTCACCAGATCTTTCACCGACTTCACTGGCAGCGCAGGATGTGCGACCAGCGCAAAAGGATAGGACGAGGCCATCGACACCGCGGTGAGGTCCTTCACCGGGTCGAAGCTCAGCTTCTTGAAGATGGCCGGGCTGATTGACAGCGAGGAGTTGGCAAAGAGCATGGTGTAGCCGTCGCCCGGCGCCTTGGCCACGATGTCGGCAGCGATGTTGCCGCTGGCGCCAGCCCGGTTGTCCACCAGCACCTGCTGGCCGAGCTGCTGGGAATACTTCTGGGCAATGATGCGGGCCACCACATCGCTGCCGCCGCCGGCCGGGAACGGCAGCACCATGCGGATGCTGCGGCTGGGATATTCCTGCGCGGCTGCGGAAAGGGCAAGCAACAGGGCCGCCATGGTTGCGGCGACCACTGCGGAAGCGCGCGGCGCGCGCCAAGTCAGGCCAGTCATTCGGGTAGCTCCTGTGGCAAGGGTTCTACGTATTGGCGCAGTCTCGCTTCCCCTCGAAGATGATCAGGCGGTCAGGCCAGCACCTCGGCTTCCGCCTTGAGCAGGCTCTGGCCAGGCCTGACACGGCTAAAGAGCACCGGCCGTGTCTCGATGCTGAAACGCCCCTCGCTCCAGCCGACACAGGTATAGCGCGAATTCTCGAGATCGCGTACATCGGGATGGTCGGCGCGGTAGTGCGCGCCGCGCGAATCAACACGCGCCGTCGCGGCAAAGCGGATCGACTGCGAAACCAGCACCAGGTTCTTCAGGTTCATCCAGTCATGCCAGGTCAGGTTGAAGGCACGGTTGGTGCCGTCGATGCCCACCGCGTCGAGGCGCGCATCGAGTTCATCGAGAAGGCCTTCGGCGCGGGCGAGGGATGCGGCATCGCGGATGATGCCCACATCATCCCACATCACGTTGTAGAGCGTCTCGCGAATCTCGTTGAGGTCGCCGCCGCGGCGTGTGAAGGGCGCCGTGCATCGGGCCACTGCCGCATCGATTGCCGTCCGGTCCGGTACAAGGAATTCGCCATGCGCCCTGACCCAGCCCGGCATCACGTCGCCGGCGATGCCGCCAAATACGGTTGAGTTGGCGACACCGTTGCCGCCGAGGCGGTTGGCGCCGTGCACACCGCCGGAATCCTCGCCGGCGACGAACAGCCCGGGTAGATCCGTGGTGCAGTCGGTCCTGAACACCACGCCGCCCATCATGTAGTGGGCGGTTGGCACCACATCGGCAAGCCCGCCGACCAGATCAAAGCCGCAGTCGGCACAGCGCTCGACCATACCCTTGAATTCGCGGCGCACCATCACCGGATCAAGATGGCGCATCGTGATGTAAAGACCGCCACGGGGTCCGACGTGGCCGGCGCGCATTTCCTCGTACATGCCGCGGCTGACGATGTCGCGCGTGGCGCGTTCGTTGCGCGGATCGTATTTGTGCATGAAACGCTCGCCGTCACCGTTGAGCAGGTAGCCGCCGGCGCCGCGCAGCCCCTCTTCGATGATGGTGCCGGTGATGCGGGTGTCCGTCCCGGCAATGAGCCCGGTGGGATGGAACTGCACCATCTCCATGTCGCGCAGGATGAGGCCGCCGCGCAGCGCCATCGCCATGCCGTCACAGCTCTTGTCGCCAGAGGGGGTGTGGTATTTATACATTGTCGGGCCGCCGCCGGTGGCGAGCAGCACCGCCTTGGCCTGGACGAACACGAATTCGCCCGAGCGCATGTCAATCATCAGCACGCCCGAAATCGCGGCACCGTCCTGCGACTTGACGAACTCGACAGCGCGGTGCTCCTCGAGACGGTGGATGCCGCGTGCCCAGACCTGTTCGGCGAGGCGGTTGATGATCTCGATGCCGGTGAGGTCGCCCTTGTGCACGGTGCGGTCGAAGGTCTGCCCGGCGAAAGCCTTCTGGTGGATGCTGCCGTCAGGGTTGCGGTCGAAAAAGCAGCCCAGCTCGTTCTCCAGTTCGCGCACGCGCTCCACGGCGGTCTCGACCAGGGTCCACGCGAGGTCCTGGTCGGGCAGCCACTTGCCGCCCTCGATGGTGTCCATGAAATGGCGCTCGACCGAGTCGCCCTCCGCCAGCGCGACGTTGTAGCCGCCCTGGACCATGCGCGTGCAGCCGCTTTTGCCGAGCAGGCCCTTCACCGCGACGGTGATGGAGAGCTGCGGGTTGTGCTGGTGCGCATGCAGTGCCGCGAACAGGCCGGCGCCGCCGGAGCCGAGGATCAGAATGTCGGTTTGGATGGTTTGCATGGGGAGGGGATTCAGCGACAAAGAACACAAAATAATAATTAACAGGATGGACAGCGAAGATCAATCAACCTGACTCTTGTCTTTCGACAAACCGGGAATGGCGCTCCGTATGCACTAATCCATCGTTTTTATCCTGTAAATCCTGCCCATCCTGTAAATTGATCTGCCGTTCAGCTTTTTACACCCAGCTCCGCCAGCACGCCGGCACGCTTGTCCTTTGCCGCGGCGTTGACCTCGGTGTAGAGGCTGCCGCCGCGGGAATCCATCGCCACCAGCAGCGGGCCGAAACCCTTGATGCGGAATTTCCACAGCGATTCGGGGTTGAGATCATCGAGGTCCACTTCTTCGATCTGCTCGATCCAGGTGGTCTCCAGCGCAGCAGTACCGCCGATGATCGCCAGATAGACGCCGCCGATGTCCTTGAACGCCTGGGCCGAGGCCGCGAACAGGCCGCCCTTGCCGATGATGATGCGCACGCCGTACTGTTCCATCAGCGGGCGGGTGAAACGCTCCATGCGCGCGCTGGTGGTGGTGCCGATGCAGATCGGCGCGTAGCCGGAGGGATGCGCCTCGGTTTCACCCACCCATTTCACGTTGGGCGCGGTATGCACCACGGCATGGCCGCGCATGTCGAACCGGGTCTTGCGGCCGTGGTCGAACATGTGGATCTGCGTGGCATCGCGGATGCCGTACAGGGTCTGGTGCAGGGTCACGGTGTCGTTGACGCGCAGCTGGCGGACCTGCGCTTCCGTCACCGGCATGTCGAATTCGTAGTGCGCCATTTCAGTATCCCGAATCTAATACCCGTACGTGAGGCCCTGCGGCGTAAAGCTGGCGCGCGCGCGGCGCGCCGAATGGCATTGCATGTTCACCGCCACCGGGTTCATCGTGATGTGCGTGGCCGCGAGTTCGATA
>JAJTHX010000111.1 GCA_021300125.1 Betaproteobacteria bacterium
CGTCATTACCAGACCGACGAAGCCTTGTATGCGAACTTCACCAAGGCCACCGGCATCAAGTTGAACCGCATCGAGGCCGGCGAAGATCCGCTGATCGAAAGGCTGCGCAACGAAGGTTCGGCCTCACCTGCTGATGTGCTGGTCACCGTGGATGCCGGACGCCTCTGGCGCGCCGAGCAGATGGGCCTGTTCCAGCCGATCGAGTCCAAAGTGCTGGCGAGCCGCCTGCCCGAGAACATGCGCAATCCGAACAATCAGTGGTTCGGGTTTTCCGCCCGCGCACGCGTGCTGGTGTACAACAAGTCCCTGCTGAAAGCCGGCGAAGTGCTGAACTACGAGGATCTCGCGGATCCCAAGCTGAAGGGCAAGGTATGCAGCCGTTCCGGCGGCCACATCTACAACCTGTCGCTGATGAGCGCCCTGATCGAACACTGGGGCGAGGCCAAGGCCGAGGCATGGGCCAAGGGCGTCGTGGCCAACCTGGCGCGTACGCCACGTGGCGGCGACGCCGACCAGATCCGCGCCGTCTCCGCCGGCGAATGCGCCGTAGCGATCAGCAACGACTACTACTACGCCCGCCTGATGCGCTCGGACAACCCCGATGACCGCAAGGTGGTGGACGCCACGGCACTGGTCTATCCGAACCAGAAAAGCTTCGGCACCCACATGAACGTCTCGGGAGCCGGCGTGATCAAGACCTCGAAAAACCGCGATGCCGCGGTGCGTTACCTCGAGTATCTCGCCAGCGATGCCGCACAGAGCTACTTTGCCGACGGCAACAACGAGAGGCCGGTGGCAAGGGGCGTGCAGATCAACAACAAGGCGCTCGCTTCGCTGGGCAATTTCAAGCAGGACACGCTCAACATCAGCGTGCTGGGCCGGAATCAGCCGCTGGCACAGAAGATTTTTGACCGCGTCGGCTTCCGCTGACTCGCCTGCACCAGCCGCTTCAGGACTGCGCCCCGCCCGCGGGGCGCAGGATCATCCGCGAGAGCAGGATCAACGGCAGCAGTCCGGCCAGCACGATGGTCAGTGCTGCCGTTGACGCTTCGGCAAGCCGCTCGTCGGCGGCCAGGTTGTAGGCCTGCACCGCCAGGGTGTCGAAGTTGAATGGCCGCATCACGAAAGTCGCCGGCAATTCCTTCATGACATCCACGAACACCAGCAGCCCGGCGGAAAGCGCACTGCGCCACAGCAGCGGCGCATGGACCCTGGCCAGCGTCGCCGACGGCCCGTAGCCCAGCGAGCGCGCCGCGTCATTCATGCTCGGCGTGATCTTGGCCAGACCCGCATCCACCGCCTGCAGCGACACCGCAAAAAAGCGCACCAGATAGGCATAGACCAGTGCGGCTATGCCGCCGGTGAGGATCAGCCCGGGATTGCTCCCGGTGGCGGCCTCGATCCAGCCCGCGAGCAGGTGGTCGAGGCGCGTCACCGGAATCAGCACACCCACCGCGATCACCGCACCGGGCACGGCATAACCGAGCCCCGCGATGCGGTTGGCAATGCGCGTCATCGGGGAACGGGTGGCGCGCGCGGCATAGCCCACCACCAGCGCCAGCAGCACTGCGAGCAGCGCGGTCACTGCGGCAAGCGTCACCGTATTGCGGGTCAGCATCAGATAGCGCGCGCCGAACTGGGCATCGCCGGAAGTCAGCGCCAAGTGCAGCATGACACCCGCCGGCAGCAGGAAGCCGAACACCAGCGGCGCCACGCAGAACAGCAGCGCCAGCGCTGCGCGCCAGCCGCGCAGGCGATAGACGTTGCGCAGCCGCTTGCGATGCGATGCGTTGTGAAAGCCCGCGCGGCTGCGGCTCAGGCGCTCGATCAGGAGCAGCAGGAAGACAAAGCCGAGCAGCACCGCCGATAGCTGCGCCGCGGCGGTATGGTCGCCAAGAGAAAACCACGCGCGGAAAATGCCGGTGGTGAAAGTCTGTACGCCGAAATAAGACACGGTGCCGTAATCGGCCAGCGTTTCCATCAACGCCAGCGCGACGCCAGCGACAATGCCCGGGCGCGCCAGCGGCAGCGCGACCCGGCGAAAGCTGCCCCAGGGGCCGTAACCGGAAACACGCGCCACCTCGAGCATGCTGTCGGACTGCTCGAGGAAGGCCGCACGGGCGAGCAGATAGACATAGGGATAGAGCACCAGCGACAGCATCAGCACCGCGCCCCCGAGCGAACGCACGTCGGGAAACCAGTAGTCGCCCGCTTTCCAGCCCATCCACTCGCGCAGGGCCGACTGCACCGGCCCGGCAAACTGCAGCAGGTCGGTGTAGGCATAGGCCATGACATACGCCGGCACCGCCATCGGCAGCAGCAGTGCCCACTCGAACACGCGATGGCCGGGAAAACGGCACATGGTGGTGATCCAGGCCGTGGTCACGCCGCCGACGGTCACGCCCGCCGCGACGCCCAGCATCAGCAGCAGCGAGTTGCGCACATATTCCGGCAGCACCGTCGAAGCAAGATGACTCCAGGTGTCGGAAGACGGCGCGGTCAGGTTGAACATCACCACCAGCACCGGCAGCGCCAGCACCGCTGCGAGCACCACCGCGAGCACGGTCAGCGGGCGCGGCAAGGGCCAGCCCGGGGACTGGACGGCGGTGACGGGTTGGATGCGGGTCATGTCAGAGTCAGTGGCTGCGGCAGGCCGGCAACGCAGCAGATCCTTGCCGGACTCCGCAGCGCCCGGGATCAGCCGCCTAAGTGTCGGAAAATTCAGGAGATTTGATTTTAACAAGAATCATTATCACGAGTAAGCCATTATAATTCCGGGATGACTGCACGCCTCGAATTCAGCGCCGTCCACCACGCCTACGACGGCAGTCCGGTGCTGCACGGTGTCGATTTCACGGTGGAGCCCGGCGACATCGCCTGCCTGCTCGGCGCGAGCGGCTGCGGCAAGACCACCGTGCTGCGCTGCATTGCCGGATTCGAGCCGCTGCTCGCGGGCCAGGTGCTGCTCGATGGCGAGGTATTGAGCGCGCCCGGACTCATGCTGCCGCCCGAACAGCGCCGCATCGGCATGGTGTTCCAGGACTACGCGCTGTTTCCGCACCTGACCGTGGCCGGCAACGTCGCCTTCGGTTTGCGCAATGTCTCCGCCGCCGAACGCGATGCCCGGGTGCAGCAGCTGCTGGATCTGGTGGGATTGCCCGGCGCGGGCGGCAAATACACCCAGGAACTGTCCGGCGGACAGCAGCAGCGGGTGGCGCTCGCGCGCGCGCTGGCGCCGCGGCCGCGGCTGCTGCTGCTCGACGAGCCCTTCTCCAATCTCGATGTGGAAATGCGCGAGCGCCTCAGCGTCGAAGTGCGCGACATCCTCAAGCGCGAGCGCATCACCGCAGTGCTGGTGACCCACGACCAGAACGAAGCCTTCAGCATCGGTGACCGCATCGGCATCGTGCGCGGCGGCCGCATCGAGCAGTGGGATACGCCCTATCAGATCTACCATGAGCCGCGCACGCGCTATGCCGCCGACTTCATCGGCAAGGGCCACTTCCTGCCCGGCAGCGTGCTTGGCAACGGCAGGATCCGGCTGGAATTCGGAGAGTTCACGCCAGACGTGCCCCTGCAGTGGCCGTCTGGCACCGCGGTGGATGTGCTGCTGCGTCCCGATGACGTGCTGCACGACGACGCCAGCCTGATGCAGGCCACGGTGCTGCACAAGGCCTTCCGCGGCGCAGAATTCCTCTACACGCTGCAGTTGCCCCAGGGCGGCCTGGTCTATTCGTTGGTGCCCAGCCACCACAACCATGCACTGGGCGAGAAAATCGGCATCCGTCTCGAACTGGACCACCTGGTCGCCTACCCGCGCGCGACCACGGCCTAGGGCGGCGTCGCCGGGCGGCCCTGGCGCAAGGCCTGCGCCAGCTCATGCACCACCATCGCGTAATTGATGCTGCGGTTATAGCGGGTGATCACGTAAAAATTCTGCAGGCCCAGCCAGTAGCGCGGCCCCGCGGCCGACTGGGTGCTGAACAGGGTCGCCAGCGCATCATCCGCAACCGGCTCGAGCGGCACCACGCCGCGCTTGCGGTACTCAGCCACTGCAAGATGGGGCTTCAGCCCCAGCCCGAGCAGCGTATCCAGCGCACTGTCACCGGCCTCGACCGGGATCACCACCGGCTCACCCTCGCGCCAGCCGAACTCCCGGTAATAGTTGGCGACGCTGCCGATGGCATCGGCCACACGGCGCAGGTCGCGCACGCCGTCGCCGTCGAAATCCACCGCGTACTTGCGGTAGCTGCCGGGCATGAACTGCGGAATGCCGATGGCACCGGCAAAGGAGCCGCGCACGCCCGGCCCGAGCTGGGTGTTTTCCCGTTGCAGCAGCAGGTATTGCTCCAGCTCGCCGCGGAAAAACTCGGCCCGACGGGGGTAACCGAAGGCCAGCGTCGCCAGTGCATCGAGCACCACCACGTTGCCAGTGAGCTTGCCGTACAGGGTCTCGACGCCGATGGTCGCAACGATCAGTTCCGGTGGCACGCGGAAGCGCGCGGCAGCACGCTCGAGCAGGGAGTGGTGTTCCTGCCAGAACTGCAGCCCACCGCGAATCCGCGCCTCGGTGACATGGCGGGCGCGGAATTCGTGCCAGGGCAGCGCAGTCGCCGGCGCGTCCATGGCGCGGATGATCGAATGCAGGAAGCGCGTCTCGCGCAGGATTTTCTCGAGCGCAGCGCCATCGAAGCCGTGGCGCTCAGCCATGTCGGCCGCAAAGGCGGCATAGGCCGCGTCATGGACGGGCCGCGCCGGTTGCTGCGCCAGCGCGGCAAAGCCACAAAAGCACCCGCAGGCCACCAGCACACGCCATATGCCGCTGAATCGATCCCGCTTCAACCCGGCTCCTCATCGCGCGCAAGAACGCGCACAAGGGCGGGAATTTACCAGAGCGGCGGCGTCAGGCCGAGGCGGCGCCTCAACGCTGCCGGAACGCAGAGGAAGGAAAGGATGGTGAGGACAGAGAGGATTGGGAGGAAGGGGAAGGGGAGTCCGAATCCTCGCTGCCGTTTTGCGGTGGCGGAGCCGCATGCGGATAGGGGTCGATCACCGTGCCTTTGCCGAGATGCATGGCCAGCAGCGTGCGTCCGATTGCCAGCCACTGATCGCGCGCGGCAGCCGGCATGGCTTCGTAGGTCTTGATCAAGCCGACCACATCGCCATCAGCCAGGTCCACCTGCGCAGGCGCGGTGTCACCCACTGCAAGCCAGCGCGCCCGCACCTGCAGCGCATCGGCCACCTTGTAGAGGTTCTCGTGGGTCATGTTCTTAGTGTCGCCATTGATCCAGCGATGCACCGTCTGGCGCGGCAGGCCGATGCGGCGCCCGAGTTCCGCCACCGACTTCATCCCGCAGGCCGCCATCGCCATGCGAATTCGGGTTGCGATGGAATGTTCGGGATCGGCAGGTTCGGACTTGATGCGACCACGGGCCATCTCTTTGCTCCACGCCTACATTGAGGTCAATGAGGCGGGACACGTTAACGCTCTCGTCTTACGAGAAGCTTACTGCAGACACTGATTCCCGAGAAGTAATCCATCTATCGAAATAAATGTTACGTTTAATTGACTGACGGCAATATTTATTGGCGCCGCAACAAAATGTCTCCTATGGAAGACCATCGATTTTCCGGCTCACCGCCCGACTGTTGCCAAAACAGGGGACATACACCGAATGCGTGCCGGGACCGCCGGCGA
>JAJTHX010000025.1 GCA_021300125.1 Betaproteobacteria bacterium
ACCGCCATTGCCGCCGGCGCCAATCCGGACGGTTACACCATCGTGGTCGCCGAAATCGGCGCCACCGCGGTGGCGCCGGCACTGATTCCCAAGCTGTCCTTCGATGTGTCGAAGGATTTCGCCGGGATCAGCCAGACGATTGAACAGCCGTACATCATGACCGTGCACCCCAGCGTGGCGGTTAAGACCCTCGCCGATTTCATCAAGCTCGCGCAGGCCAAACCGAACTCGATGAACTTCGGCTCAGGCAATGTCACTGCGCACGTCGCCCAGGAGGCCTTTTTCCAGACCGCGAAAGTGAAACTGACCCACATCCCCTACCGCGGTTCGGGACCCTCTGTTGCTGCGGCGGTCGCCGGCGAAGTGCAAACCCTGTTCTCCGGCCCTGGCGCCGCGATCCCCCAGATCCGTGCCGGCAAGCTGCGCGCACTGGCGGTTACGACCAACGCACGCGCCGCGCAGCTGCCCGATGTTCCGACGCTGTCCGAATCCGGCTACAAGGGTTTCGCGATCTCGGGCTGGTACGGCCTGATGGGGCCGGTAAAAATGCCCAAGGAGGCAGTGGCCACGCTGAACAAGGCAGTGACCACGGTGCTCAAGGGCGAAACCGGCAAGCAGCTGCGCGACCGCGGCTACGATCCGGTGCCGACCACCCCAGCCGAGTTCGACAAGTTCATGCGCGCCGAAATCTCGCGCTGGAGCAAGGCGGTCAAGGAATACAACATCAAGCCGGACTTCTGATGCCGCGCGGGCGCGGGGTCGCCTGCTTCAGGCAGCCCCGCCCGGCGGCAGGCGCATCCGCCTGAATTCCGCCACCTCGTTCACCCAAATCACGCCATCGCCAGGGCGGCCGGTATGGCAGGTCTTGTGGATGATGTCGAGCAGCGCCGGAGCCTCCTCGTCGCGGGCCACGATCTCGATGCGTATTTTTTCCGAGTAATCGGTCAGTTCGGCACGAATGCCGGCCGGCCGGGGTTTGTCCGGGTGATAGCCCGAACCCTGGGCACGGGACACCGTCATCCCCGGGAAATCCGGGATCCTGCGAAACGCCTGGCGCAGGGCTTCCAGCTTCATCGGCTGGATCACCGCCTTGATCTCTTTCATGCTTCGATCCTTTCCTCCTCGAAGAACCGGTAGAGCGTCGGCACCACGATCAGCGTGAGCACCGTGCAGGTGATCAGCCCGCCGATCACCACAATCGCCAGCGGCCGCTGGACTTCCGATCCCGGGCCGGTGGCAAACAGGAAGGGTATCAGCCCCAGCATCGCCACCGTTGCCGTCATCATCACCGGGCGGAAGCGCGCCAGGGCGCCTTCGCGCACCGCCTCGGCCACCGCCATGCCCTCGTCGCGCAGCTTGCGGATGTAGGTCACCAGCACCACGCCGTTGAGCGTCGCGATGCCCCACAGCGCAATGAACCCGACGGAGGCCGGCACCGACAGGAATTCGCCGGTCACCGCCAGGCCGATGATGCCGCCGATCGAGGCAAACGGCAGTACGGTGATGATCAGGGCCGCGAACTTGAGCGAGTTGAAGAGCAGGAACAGCAGGAAAAAAATCGCCGCGATGGTCACCGGGATGATCACCATCAGATGCCCCAGCGCACGTTCGAGATTCTGGAACTGGCCGCCCCACTCGAGGTAATAGCCCTCCGGCAACTGCACCTTGCCGCCCACCGCCTGCTGCAGCTCGGCAACAAAACCGCCAAGGTCGCGGTCCTGCACGTTGATGCCGACCACGATGCGTCGCTTGCCCATCTCGCGGCTCACCTGCGCCGGGCCTTCCACCACCTCGATTTTCGCGAGGCTTTCCAGGGCGACCTGGGCACCGTTGGGCGCTGTCAGCATCAGCGAGCGGATGTCGCTGAGGTCATTGCGGAACTGCTGCGGCAGTCGCACCACCGCCTGGAAGCGGCGCTCCCCCTCGTAGATCTCCGTGGCAACCTTGCCCCCGACCGCCATCTCGATCACGTCCTGCACGTCAGAAACGTTGAGTCCCTGGCGGGCGATCGCCTTGCGGTCGATGGTCACCGTCAGGTACTGCTGGCCACCAACGCGCTCCACCCGCATGTCGCGCACGCCGCGAACGGTCGCGGCCACGCCGGCGATCTCGTTCGCCTTCTCGCGCAACTGGTCAAGGTCATCGCCGAAGAGCTTTACCGCGACGTCGGAACGCACGCCGGTCACCATCTCGTCCACACGGTCGGAGATCGGCTGGGCCATCACCAGCTGCACGCCGGGTATGGTCTTGAGCTTGTCGCGGATCGCCGCTGCGATGTCATCCTGGGTCCAGCCGTCGGGCCACTGGTCGCGCGGCTTCAGCGTGACAATCGGATCCGCCTCGTTGGGACCGGCGGGATCGGCAGCCGATTCACCGCGGCCGATGCGCGACACTGCCATCTGCACGCCAGGCACCTCGAGCACGCGGCGCATCGCCTCGCGCTCCATCTTGATCGACTCCTCAAGCGAAATGTTGGGTACGCGGTCCATCGCGGGGGAGATCGAACCTTCCTTCATCTCGGGGATGAAGGCGGTGCCCAGGAATGGCACCAGCAGCAGCGCGCCGGCGAAGGCAGCCAGCGCGCCGGCGATGGTCTTGCGCTCGTTGGCGAGCGCCCAGTGCAGGCCGCGCATATAGGGTCCCTTGATCTTGGCGATCAGCCAGGTGTCATGCTCGGCGCCACCCTTGAGCAGGTAGGAACACAGCGCGGGGGTCAGCGTCAGCGACAGCACCAGCGAGATGAACAGCGCGATGGCGATGGTGTAGGCGAGCGGGGCAAACATCTTGCCCTCCATGCCTTCGAGCGTCATCAGCGGCAGAAACACCAGGATGATCACGCCGATGCCGAAGATCACCGGCGTCGCCACTTCCTTCACCGCCAGCAGCACCGTGCGCAACCGTTCGCGCGGATCAGCATGACCGAGCCGGGCGTAGGTGTTCTCCACCACCACCACCGAGCCGTCCACCATCAGGCCGATGGCGATCGCCAGCCCCCCCAGTGACATCAGGTTGGCTGACAGCCCGTAATGGTTCATCACCATGAAGGTCGCCAGCGGCGTGATCAGCAGCGTGGCCACCACGATCAGGCTCGAGCGCAGGTCACCGAGGAACAGGAACAGCACGATGACCACGAACAGCACGCCCTCCAGCAGCACCTTGGTCACGGTCCACAGCGCGGCATCCACCAGTTCCGAGCGGTCATAGTAGGGGACAATCTGCAGGCCGCCCGGCAGCATGCCCTTGGCGTTGATTTCCTCGACCCGCTCCTTGATGCGCGACACCACTTCCTTGGCATTGCCGGCGCGAATCATCATCACCACGCCACCGACTGCCTCGGTGTGCGCGCCCTTGACCATGGCGCCGAAGCGCACCTCTTCGCCGAATGCGACTTCGGCCACGTCGCGGATGTACACCGGCGTGTTGCCGACCTCCTTCAGCACGATGTTGCGGATGTCGTCGAGGTCCCTGACCAGGCCCACGCCTCGGACCAGGAACTGCTCGGGCCCCTGCGGCAGCACCCCGCCGCCGGCATTGGCGTTGTTGCGCGCCAGCGCCTGCCACACGTCCTGGATGGTGACTTTGTAGTAGCGCAGGCGGTCGGGATCGACCAGCACCTGGTATTGGCGCACATAACCGCCGGTGGAATTGATCTCGGCGACACCCGGAATCGAGCGCAGCAGCGGCCGCACCACCCAGTCCTGCGCGATGCGGCGTTCGATCAGCTCTTCCCTGGTCAGTTCACGCTTGCCATCATCGGGACGCTCCAGCGTGTACTGGTAGACCTCGCCCAGCGCCGTCGATACCGGCCCCAGCACCGGCGTGACGCCGGCGGGCAGCCTGCCGCCGACCTCGATCAGCCGCTCAAGCACCAGCTGGCGCGCGAAATAGACATCCGTTTCGTCGGTGAACACCAGCGTGATCAGCGACAGCCCGGGGCGGTTCAGAGAGCGCATCTCGGTCAGCCCCGGCAGGCCGGTCATGGCGATCTCGACCGGCACCGTGACAAAGCGCTCCACTTCCTCAGGCGAGCGGCCTGGCGCCTCGGTGGCAATCTGCACCTGCACGTTGGTGACGTCGGGGAAGGCATCGACCGAGAGCTGGCGCGCGGCGTTGACACCGAACACGAACAGCACCGCGGCGATGACAACGACAATCAGCCGCTGGGTGATCGCGGCCCGAAGCAGGGCGTCCATGGCTTACTGGCCGCCCTGAGCCAGGCGCTTGCGTTCGTTGTTGAGGTGGAAGGCGCCGCCGATCACCACCATCTCGCCCTCGCGCACCCCACTCTCCACCACGCGGCGGCCCTTGTGCTCCATGCCGAGCTGCACCGCGCGCAGCTTGTAGCCGTTCTCGCCGGTGCGCATGAATACAAAGTCCTTGTTGTCCTCGCGCACCACCGCATCATTGGGCACGGTAAGGCGTTGCTGCGGCTTGCCCTGGATCAGCACGCTCGCCAGCATGTCCGGCTTGTATTCACGCCGCGGATTGGGCAGATCAAGCCGAACCTGCACGGTGCGCGTCTGGGAATTGACCACCGGGCTGACAAAGGTGAGGCGGCCGTTGACTGTGCGACCCGGCAGTGCGGCCAGTTCCACCGCCACTTCCTCACCGACCCGGATCGAACCGGCATTCTGTTCCGGGATTTCGGCCACCACCCAGACGCTGGACAGGTCGGCGACCAGGAACACCGGGTCTGCAGGCTGCACCACCTGGCCCTCGGTGACCTTGCGCTCAATCACGGTGCCGCTAACCGTGGCGACAATCTGCGCCAGGGAGTTGATGCTGCGCGTTTCCGCCAGCCGGTTCACTGCGGCAGTGGACATGCCGAGCACTTTCAGCTGGTCGGCAGCGGCGCCGACTTCGGCCTCGGCCATGGTCAGTTCGCTCTGGCGACGCTGCAGTTCGGCGGTGCCGATCACATCGGCTTCGAACAGCTGCTTCGCACGCGCGGCACTGCGAGCGGCCAGCTCGCGCTGCGACTGGGCCTTGAGGAATCCGAGCTGGGCCGAGGACAGTTCGGTGCTGTTGATGGTGGCCAGCACGCTGCCCCGCTTCACATCCTGGCCGACGGTCGCCTGCAGGTCGGTGATGCGGCCGTTGACCGGGGCGCCGACACGGGCCATGCGGTTCTCATCGGCCTCGATGCGGCCGGGCACTCGCAGCAGCTCGCGCACCTCGCTGATGCCCAGCGCGGCGACCTCGAGGCGCGCAGCCAGCTCGGCGTCTGCGGTGATGGCAAGGGGATCGCGCTCAGCCTTCGCGGCTTCGGGCTGCGGTTTGTCGCCGCAGGCGGCAAGCAGCGCCGAGAGCAGCAGGATCAGCAGCGGTTTCATCGGTGGTCATCTTTCACTGAAAGGATCCTGGGCCTGCAGGCGCTCGATCTCGATGCCGGCGGCATTGCGGTCGAACAGCGCCTGGATGTAATCCTTGCGCACGCTGCGCAGGGTGCGCTGGGCATCGAGCACCTCAAGGAAACTGCGCTCGCCGAAACGCCAGGCGGCCTCGGCCACGCGCAGCGCGGCTTCTGCGCTCTTGATCAGCCCGCCTTCAAACGTTTCAACCTGGCGCTGCGCGATGCTCGCGCGCGAGTAGGCTGCATCAAGTTCACGCAGCAGCACCGCGCGCTGGGCCTCGATCTGGGTCAGCGCGAGGTCAATGCCGGCCTGGGCCTGGGCAATCTGGCCTTCGCGCCGGTTCCACAGCGGCAGCGGCAGGCTCACCCCGAGCATGGTCTGGCGGATTTCCGGATCCTGGTTCTGCGCAACGCTGATCACCGGCTGGGGCACGCGCAGCGCGCGCTCCTGGTCCAGCCGGGCACGGGTGCGGTCATATTCGGCGGTCAGCGCGCGCAGCCTCGGATTGGTGTTGAGCATGCGCGATTGCACCTCGGCCAGCCCCGGCAGCGACATTGCAGCAGGCAGGCTGCCGCCGGCTTCGAACTGCGGCGGCAGGGCATTGCCGGCGAGCCGGCGCAGCTGCCCGCGGGCCTCCTCCACCAGCAGACGCGCGGCATCGGCCTGGGTGCGGGCGGAAAGCAGCTCGGATTCGGCGCGGACCAGTTCGAAGCGGGCCGCCTCGCCGGCATCAACCCGGCTGCGCACGCGGCCGAGGATGTCGGTGAGCAGGGTCACGTTTTCTGCGGCAAGGCGGGCTTCTTCCTGCCGGCGCAGCATCAGAAAGAAGGCGGAGCGCGCCTCATGCCCGACGTCGATGTGCACGCTCTGCAGCACGGCTTCGGCGGAGGCCACGCCGAAACCGGCGGCCCTTGCGCGCGCCTCGCGTACGCTCGGCAGTTCGACCGGCTGCGACAGCGTCATTTGCTGCGCACTGCCGGTCGGCGGCAGCCCCGTGCGCGGCCGCCAGCGGCCGCTGCCCACGGCCAGTTCGGGATTGGGATAGGCCGAGGCAATGCGGGTCTCGGCGGCCGCGACCGCGCGCTGCTGCGTGGCGGTTGCGATTTCGGGATTGTGGGTGCGCACCGCGGCGAGCACCTCTTCCAGGGTCACGCGCTGCACTGCCGCCACGACCGGCACCGGTGCGGCAGCGGGCTTGGCCGGCGCGCCGGCCGCAACAGCCGGACCCGCCAGACACAACACGATCAGCAGGCCCCACAGCATGCTGCGCAAGATGCTCACCTGTACGGTATGAATTGGATCGAAGCGGCGACTGCGGCCATAGGCAGCGCGATGTACGGGCTGCACGGCGCAAGCCGCGGCGGTGCCGCGCGATTGCGGAACGCGACTGAGAGCAGGGCTGCGGGGCATTAGTTCCCCGCAGCCGGCTCAGTTTTTTCGATGCTTGTGCTGAGTTTGTCTCAGCCTGGCGATGTCAATCGCCGTCAAAGGCGGTATCGCCATCGGGCACCGGCGTGCCGGTGGCGCGGATCGCAGAAAAATCGACCAGTTTGCGGTCGAGCAGATGGGAGGGAATTACGTTCTGTAAACCGGTGAATAGCGATTCGACGCGGCCCGGGTAGCGTTTTTCCCACTCGCGCAGCAGTGCCTTCACTTCCTGGCGCTTGAGGTTTTCCTGTGAACCGCAGAGCGTGCAGGGAATGATCGGGAATTGCCGCAGCTCGGCATAGGCCTCGAGATCGCGCTCCTCGCAGTAGGCGAGCGGGCGGATCACCACGTTGCGGCCGTCGTCGGAGACCAGCTTCGGCGGCATCGTCTTCATCTTGCCGCCGTAGAACAGGTTCAGGAAAAAGGTCTGCAGGATGTCGTCGCGATGGTGGCCGAGCGCGATGCGTGTCGCACCCAGCTCCTGCGCCACGCGGTAGAGCACGCCGCGGCGCAGCCTGGAACACAGCGAGCACATGGTCTTGCCCTCGGGGATCACCCGCTTGACGATGCTGTAGGTATCCTGGTTCTCGATGTGGAAAGGCACGCCGAGCCGCGTCAGGTACTCCGGCAGCACATGCTCCGGAAAACCTGGCTGCTTCTGGTCGAGATTGACGGCAACGATGTCGAAGGCCACCGGCGCGCGGCTGCGCAGGTGGAGCAGGATATCGAGCATCGCGTAACTGTCCTTGCCGCCGGACAGGCAGGCCATCACCTTGTCGCCCTCGCCGATCATGTCGAAGTCGGTGATGGCCTGGCCGGCGAGGCGGCGCAACCGCTTTACCAGCTTGTGCGATTCGTACTGATCCCTGCGCTCGCGGTTACTGCGCGGCGTGATGGTGATGACCTGGGGTTCGACGGGCTTGTTCATGGAAGGGCTCCCCTGCTACAGCACGATGCTGCGGCCGCCGTCCACGGCAAGGATCTGGCCGGTGACATAGGGCGCGCCGGCAAGATACAGCACCGCCCCGGCGATGTCCTCGGGCGCGCCGGTGCGGCCGAGGATGGTGCGGCGGACGATGGCCTCGCGTTCGGCGGGGTCCTCCCACGCGCCCGCCTCGGGCCAGACGATGGCGCCAGGGGAGACGCCGTTGACGCGCACCTGCGGCCCGAGGTCGAGCGCCAGCGCGCGCGTCAGCGCGGCGAGCCCGCCCTTGGCGGCGTTGTAGATCAGGTGATCGCGCATCGGCCGCTCGGCATGGATGTCAATGATGTTGACGATGGCGCCGCCACGTTCGCGCAAGGCCGGCGCCGCCGCGCGTGCCAGGAACAGCGGCGCCTTCAGGTTGGTGCCGATCAGATCCAGCCACTGTGCTTCATCGATGGCGTCGATCGGCGTCGGATAAAAACTCGAGGCGTTGTTGACCAGCAGATCGAGGCGGCCGAAAGCGGACAGCGCCTGAGCTGCCAGGCCGGGCAGCGCCGCGGTATCCAGCAGGTCGGCGCAGGCCACCACCGCGGATGCAGGCCGCAAGGCATTGAGTTCCGCCGCCAGCACGCTGGCCGCGTCGCGGGAGCGATGGCAGTGCACCACCACGTTCGCGCCGGCAGCATGCAAACGGCGCACGATCGCGGCGCCGACGCGGCGGGCGCCGCCGGTCACCAGCGCGCATTGATGCTGCAGCAATTGATCCATTCTAGGGGGGCGGGCATCACGTAAATGATTGTTTATTTTAGCGTATTATCCTGCGGTGCCTGTTACACCCATGCCCGCCGCCCCGACTCCGCCCGACTCCGCAGCCCTGGCCGTCAGCGCACAACTGCGCGCACTGATCGCAGCCGAAATCAACGCCGCCGGCGG
>JAJTHX010000202.1 GCA_021300125.1 Betaproteobacteria bacterium
ATGGCGCCGGGACTACAACGAGCGGCGGCCGAAGAAGCAGTTGGGTGGATTGCCGCCGGCGGTTTACGCCGCACGCATGGCAGCCCAATTAAACGGCGCGGACTCTAATGCAAACTGCTACTAAAATTGGGGATCACGTCGTGCCGTTCGACAGCCGGATCAGAAAGTCCGGCACAAACCGTTTACGTGATCCGTTCCAGAGGTAATAGATCTGGAAGCCCAGATGGTCGTTCTTGGCATACGCAGACACGCTCTTGCTCGTATCCAGAATATTCGCTGCGTACTGCTCCCAGGCGCTGTCGGCCACCATGTGGCTGATCTGCGACCGTCGAGTCGGCAAACAGGGCTTGGTCGAATACCAGGTGCGCATGCCGCGGGTCGAACCGATCGGAAACTCCTCGTCGAACACCGGCTCGATGCGCTCCTGGTTCTGCTCCACCACGAAGCGCAGCAGGTGCTGGACAACGATATCGATGTTCAGCGCGATCAGGATGCGCTTGCGCAGCGGCTCCTGATGAAACAGTGACGAAATGTTGAGTTTCTTCGAATCGACAAACTGCTCGAGCAACCGGATCAACTGGAATATCAGATACTCGGGGTTGCCGCTGAACCGGCCTTTTAGGGTTTCATAGCCCTTGCGCGCCGCCTTGAAGGTGATGCGCTGCAGCCGGAATTCGTCGGGCAGCATTTCCAGGTCGATCACGTGCACCTTGTTCCAGTCCGTCGCCCCGCCGAGCGCCGGCGCGATCTCGGCACTGATCGGCGTCCGTGCCGGGTCCAGCGTCAGGGGTTCGACCCGGTCCCAATCGACCGCCAGCACCGGGCGCACCACGCTATCGATACGCAGCACGTTCGGCCAGCGGATTTCCAGTTCGTTGCGCTCTGCCAGCGACTCGATCTGCGTGCTGGGCTTCGGCGGCGGGGGTGTGTCGCCGCCTTCGCCGACATCCTGAAAAATCGACAGCGGCACGCCAAAAATATTCACATACTCGGGGACAAACAGCCCGTTGTCGTCCATGTCATAGCCGACGCGGCGCAGGCCGCGGCCGATCACCTGCTCGCACAGGAGCTGGCTGGTAAATGCACGCAGACCCATGATGTGGGTAACATTCTTGGCATCCCAGCCTTCGGACAGCATCTGCACCGAAATCACGTTCTGCAAATCCTGACCGCCGGTGCCGCGTTTGCCGACGTTGTCGACGATCTCGCGCAGCAGATCCTCCTTTTTCATCGCCCGCAGGCGTTCCTTGCGTGGTTCCGGAATAGCAGCGGCATCCACAATCGCCTGCAACGCGGCCTCGTAATCCTTGTCACTCGCCGCAGTCTCGCCCACCTCAGCCTTTTCCAGCACCTTGGAATCCACGCGCAGCGTTTTGGCCGGCGCATGCAACTCCGGCCAGTGCGCGTCACCGCTTTGAAAATAATGCTCGATGCGCGCCGCGGTCTCGGTGCGGTTGCACACCGTCAGGATCACCGGCGGCGAGCTGTGCCCCGCCGCCTGCCAGTCGCGCAGCGTCGCGCGCCAATCCGCGCCGAGCAGGGTATAGGCATCCTGGATCAGTTTCGGCAGCGCCTCGTGCGGCTCCGCCTTGCGGTTCAGGTCCTCGGCCACGTCGTCTTCGCGATAGATGTGGTACAGCTTCGAGCGCATCGTGGTCGCATTGGGCAGGGCATCGTCGCGGATCACCACCCGCGGCGTCTTGACCAGGCCGGCCTCGATCGCGTCGTTCAGGCCGAAGTCCGAAACGATCCATTCGAACAGCCCGGCCTCGGTATTTGCCCGGCCGGTCGGTGCAAAAGGCGTGGCCGACAGATCGAAACAACGCTGAATCCGGCGCGTCTTGTGGATGCGGTCCAGTCCCTCGATCCAGCGGGTCGCCTCGTCGAGGTCGATGCCCAGCAGTTCGGCTTCCTTTTTGCTGATCTTGATATCCGCGGGCTTGCGGTAAGCGTGATGCGCCTCGTCGTTGATGATGATCAGGTCACGACACCCGGCGAGCTTGCCCAGCACGCGGCGGGTGAATGCCTCGTCGCTTTCCTTGCCTTTCTTCACCACCGAGCGGTCCTGCTCCTTCAACGGCATCAGCGTATGCCAGTTCTCGATCAGGATATCCATCCGGTTGAGCTTTTGCCGCATGGCATCGGTGGGGCAAAGGCCGAAGGCATCGTAGACGTTGGCCGGATCGCCCGGATACAGCACCCGCAACCGCTCCTTGACCGTCAGGCCGGGCGCCACCACGAATACCGACTTTGAAAAATTACGGTTGCGCTTCGGATAGGTCAGCGCATTCAGCACCTGCCAGGTGATGATCATCGCCATCAGCGTGGTCTTGCCGGTGCCGGTGGCCATCTTGCTGCACAGCCGCTCCCAATCGCCGCCGTCGCCGGGCACGTGGATACCCTGCCTGAACTCCGGCGTCGCCTCGGTCCACCAGACCAGCGTCTCGATGGCCTCGATCTGGCAGAAGTAAAACGGCAGATCGCGCACGCCGGGCGCACGGTCGCGCCAGTGGTCGAGCAATGCGCGCGTGACGCTGGTGATGCCCGGGCAATCGGCGGCGCGCCAGGCATCGACCCGTCCGCGGACCTCGTTCACCCGGTCCAGCGGCTCGGTGCGCCGCGTGTTGTTGCGCACGTCAAAAATCTCGTACCCCGCCGGACGTCGCGCCTCGACCAGCGACAGGCCGCCGTCGCGCGCCTGCTGCCAGTGCCGGGCCGGGCACTCGTACGGCGAATTGATGATCAGTGATTTCGGTGCCGGCATTACATCTCCCCGGCCAGCATGTGCATGACCAGCCGGATCAGCATGTCCTTCTGTTGCGGCTCGGACTCGGCGACCAGCAGGGCCAGCGCGGCCAGCCCGACATCGTTGACGATGGGCTCGCCGGCCCGGAACAGCCGCCCGTTGCGGTTGAGAAACTCGACGAACAGGAAGGAACCGATGCGCTTGTTGCCGTCGCTGAACGGGTGGTTCTTGATCACGAAATACAGCAGGTGCGCCGCCTTCGACTCGATGCTGGGATAGGCCGGCTCGCCGAACGCGGTCTGCTCCAGGTTGCCGAGGATCGATTCCAGCCCCGCCTCCCGTTCCCGTCCGAACAGGTCGCTGGCGTCGCCACGCGCCACCAGGTCCTGCTTGAGTGCCGCGATGCGTGCACGCGCCTCGGCCACCGGCGGCAACACCCCGCCGCTGCTCCCTTTCGGCTCAGTCAGCAGACCATCGTCGTAGCGCTGCAACAGCAGGAAGGTCTGCGTGTAGCGGGCAATGACATCCACCAGCCCGCGCCCCTGGTCCCCGCTCAGGGCCGCGCTGCCGGCCGCCTTGCGCACCAGGGCCAGCGCCGCCTCCAGTTCGCGGGCGTTGTCTTCGAAGCGCTGCCGGTTAAGGGTATAGCCGCGAATCAGATGCTGGTTCAGTGTCCGCGTGGCCCACTGCCGGAAGCGCACGCCTTCTTTGGACTTGACCCGGTAACCGACAGAAATGATCGCATCCAGGTTGTAGTGCTCCACCTGGTAGGTCTTGCCGTCGGCCGCAGTCTGTGCAAAATCTGCACAAACTAAAAATTCATCTAACTCATTGTCTTTAAACACATTTTTGATGTGCCGGGCAATCACCGAACGCTCCCGTCCAAACAGCCGGGCGAGCTGTAGCTGATTGAGCCAGACCGTCTCCCCGGTCAGCCGGACCTCGACCACCCCGCCGGGGCCTTCGTAAATCGCGATATCGGTGGATTCGGTCGCCACGCCGGCCTCAGTTCAGCGCAATGACCTTGAGCGACTCGATCCCGCGGTCGTCCACGATCTTCACCGCAACTTTGCGATTGTCGCCGGCCTCGAACGGCAGCGACACCGTGCCGTGGAATTTTTCGAGCTGACTTTCATCCAGTTCGGCGCGGATGTCGCGCTTGAGCTTCTGCCAGCCGTCGCCCTTGCCCGCCATCGGGAAAAACACCTGCCGCGGGAACAGCGAGCGGTCGTCATAATCGGTATCAAGCAGCCACATCGCGATCTTGGCCTTGCCGCCGGAAACCAGCTCGCCTTTCGTGGTATCGAAATAATCGAAACCGTTGACCTCGACGACGTAGCTGCCGTCCTTGTTCTTGCGCAAATCCACATCCGGCTGGCCCATCAGCCAGAAACTCTGGTTGCTGGAACGCGCCTTTTTCAGATCGTCGGTCAGCAGATCGGTGTTCATCTGCGCCTTCAGCGCAGTGATGCCTTTCATCGCGTCGATGTCCTTGGCCGCCTCCGGATCGAAGGTAAAGGCGCAGAACACGATCATCTTCGGCAGCGGGAACAGCTCGCCCGCCCGCGCATC
>JAJTHX010000398.1 GCA_021300125.1 Betaproteobacteria bacterium
TATGCGCGACCCCCGCCGCCGCCGCGAGCTTGCCCGCGGTGCCGGTGGTGTGGAACACCTTGTAATGCGAGCGGCCGAGGAACTCGCCGACGCGCACGCCGCACTCGTAACCGGCGACCGCAGCCGCGATCAGGTCCTTGCCCGAAGCCCCCACGGCCTGCGCTGCCGCCAGCACTGCCGGAAACACCACCGTGCCCGGATGCAGCACCGAACTGTTGTGCAGGTCGTCCTGCTCGACAAAATGCGAGGCCGCGCCATTGACCAACGCCGCGAAAAACGGCGAGGTGCGCGTCCGGGTCAGCAGGTTTTCGGCATCACCCGACTGCGGCCCCATCGCCTGCGCGAAGGCATTAAGGGTCTCTACCGGCCGCGCGCCCTTGCCCGCCAGCGCCGACGCAAACCAGTCGAGGAACAGCTCCTCGGTGCGCGCCACCACCGGCGCGGGAATGTCGTCGTAGCGGATTGTCGCGAGGAACTCGCTCAGCGCCTGTGACGGCGCAACGGTTTCGGGGGCGGGTTTGCGGGCGGCTAGGGTCATGTCGGGGCTCCTGAAATCAGCGGACATTTTACCCCTTGCACGCAAGCATCAAGTTTTCTCTCCCCGCGCACTCGCGGGGAGAGGGAGCAAAACCTTGCGCCGTTGATCGCGTTCGCGATGCTAAGCTCCACCCACCAAAAACAAGGAGCCTCCCCATGCCCAAACGCAAAACCATCCGCACCGACATCGCCTGGAGCGCCGTGGACCGCATCACGGTCAAGGGCCACGACCTGTGCACCGACATCCTCGGCAAGCTGTCGCTGGGCGACATGGCCTTCCTCGAAATCACCAACCGCCTGCCGACGCCGCGGGAATCGGTGATGTTCAACGCCATCGCGGTGACGCTGGTCGAGCACGGACTGACGCCCAGCTCGCTCGCCGCGCGCATGACCTATGCCGGTGCGCCGGAAGCGATGCAGGCGGCGGTGGCTGCGGGCCTGTGCGGACTGGGTAGCGTCTTCGTCGGCAGCATGGAAACCGCGGCGCGCATGCTGCAGGAAGCCCTGCCCGACCCCAAGGCCGACGCCGACCTCGACAAACTGGCAGCTGAAATCGTCGAACGCTTCCAGGCGCGCAAGCAGATCATCCCCGGCATCGGCCACACCCTGCACAAGCCGGTGGACCCGCGCGCGCCGCGGCTGTTCCAGATCGCCGCCGAGCAGGGCTACGACGGCCCGTACGTGAAGCTGATGCAGCGCGTGGGCGCCCGCGCCGAGCAGGTCACCGGCAAGCCGCTGCCGGTCAACGCCACCGGCGCCATCGGCGCCATCGCCAGCGAGCTGCAACTGCCCTGGAAAATCGTGCGCGGCATCGGCGTTCTCGCGCGCGCGATCGGCCTGGTCGGCCATATCCTCGAGGAAATGAAGGACCCGATGGCCTACGAGATCAAGCAGCGCGCCGAGGAAGAAGCCACCGCGCACCTGCGCGGCGGGTAAAAACAACAACGGCAATTAACAGGATGGGCAGGATCTGCAGGATAAAAGTCAATGGCGCTGTTTCGGGCCTTATCCTGACTATCCTGTCCATCCTGTAAATTCAATTCATCTTCAGCCCGGCTTCCTTCACCAGCCGCCGCCACTTGGCAATCTCGGACACAATGTGTGCCTTGAACTGCGGCGGCGTGCTGGTCAGCGGCGTCGAGCCGTCGGCGGTGAGACGCTCTACCACATCGGGCGCATGCACCGCAGCCTTGAGCATGCCGGCGAGGCGGTTGACGATCGGCATCGGCACCTGCGACGAGGTCACCACGCCATACCACTGATTGGCCTCGAAGCCCGGCACGCCGGCCTCGGCGATGGTCGGGATGTCGGGAATTGCGGGCGAGCGCTTGCCGGCAGTGATGCCGAGCACGCGGATCTTGCCCGAGGCCATGTGCGGGCGCGCACTGAGCAGCGTGGTGAAGCTCATCTCCACCTCGCCCGACATCACCGCCGCCAGCGAAGCCGCGCCGCCCTTGTACGGCACATGGGTGAAACGCACACCGGCCTGGTGGGCCAGCATCTCGCCGGCAAAATGCTGCAACGCACCGGTGCCGGATGAGCCCTGATTGACCCGGCCGGGGCTGGCCTTGGCGAAGGCGATCAGCTCCTTCACCGTCTTCGCCGGAAACGACGGATGCACCGCCAGCACATAAAACAGCGTCGACACCTGCGACACCGCATGCAGGTCGCGCACCAGATCGTAGGGCACCTTGTCGTTGGTGGCGGCGAGCACGGTGTGGCCGGATGAAATCAGGCAGAGGGTGTAGCCGTCGGGATTGGCCCTGGCGGTGATCTCGGCGCCGATCGCGCCCGCGGCCCCCGCCCGGTTGTCGGCGATGAACTGCTGGCCATGGGTTTCGGTCAGCTTGCGCGCGATGGTGCGCGTGGTGACATCGGTGCCCGCCCCCGGCACGAAAGGAATGATGAAGCGCACGGAGCGCTTCGGGTAATCCGCTGCCACGTCGGCCGCCTGCGCGGCGCCAGCCGCGCCACCCACTACCAACACCCCCGCCAGACACAGTGCCGGCCCCCGCTTTGCATTGGACATGCTGATCCTCCAGGTTGCGATGGCGAAAAATGTAGCACGTCACGCCCGCGTCACCGCGGCGCAGTCCATGCCTTGCGGCTTGACTTTCAACATGCGGCGCGCA
>JAJTHX010000327.1 GCA_021300125.1 Betaproteobacteria bacterium
AAGACTGGCCAACGCTCATGCCGCGTCGATGAACAGCCTTTTTTTCAGCAACTGCAGCTCATCGCGCAGCCTGGCGGCCTTTTCGAATTCAAGGTTGCGCGCCGCATCTAGCATCTCCTTCTCCACGCGCTTGATTTCCCGGGTCATCTCCTTCTCACCCATTTCGTCATAACGCGCCTGGTTCCGTGCCGCTTTCTGCTCCAGGCGTGCGCTGTCGCCGTCATAAATGCCTTCGATGATGTCCTTGATGCGCTTGGTCACGCCGACCGGCGTGATGCCGTGCCCAATGTTGTGGGCGATCTGCTTCGAACGGCGGCGTTCGGTTTCGCCGATGGCGCGTTTCATCGAGTCCGTGGTGCGGTCGGCATAGAGAATAGCGGTGCCGTTGAGGTGGCGCGCGGCGCGGCCTATGGTCTGGATCAGCGAACGCTCGGAGCGCAGGAAACCCTCCTTGTCCGCATCGAGGATGGCCACCAGCGACACCTCGGGCAGGTCCAGCCCCTCACGCAACAGGTTGATGCCCACCAGCACATCGAACTCGCCGAGCCGCAGGTCGCGGATGATCTCGACCCGCTCGACGGTATCCACGTCCGAATGCAGGTAGCGCACCTTGATGCCGTGCTCGGAAAGATAGTCGGTCAGATCCTCGGCCATGCGCTTGGTCAGTGTGGTCACGAGCACGCGCTCGCCGGCCCGGATGCGCGCGTTGGCTTCGGACAGCAGGTCGTCCACCTGGCTGGAGGCCGGACGCACCTCGATCTTCGGGTCGACCAGTCCGGTGGGGCGTACAACCTGCTCTACCACCTGGCCCTGGTGCTCGCGCTCGTAATTGGCAGGCGTCGCAGAAACGAACACCACCCGGCGCATGAATTTCTCGAATTCGTCGAAGCGCAGCGGGCGGTTGTCCAGGGCGGAAGGCAGGCGGAAGCCGTATTCAACCAGGTTCTCCTTGCGGGCGCGGTCGCCCTTGTACATGCCGCCCACCTGGGGTATGGTGACGTGGCTCTCGTCGAGGAACATCACCGCACCGGGCGGCAGGTAGTCGATCAGCGTCGGCGGCGGCTCTCCGGGGGCGCGGCCCGAGAGGTGGCGCGAGTAGTTTTCAATGCCCTTGCAGAAGCCCATTTCATTGAGCATCTCGAGGTCGAAACGGGTGCGCTGCTCGATGCGCTGGCACTCCACCAGCTTGTTGTGCTTCTGGAAATACTCGATCCGTTCGCGCAGCTCGAGCTTGATCGCCTCGATTGCGCGCAGTGTGGTCTCCCGGGGTGTGACGTAGTGGCTGGACGGATAGACCGTAAATCGCGGCAGCCGCTGCAGGATGTGCCCGGTCAGCGGATCGAAGACATGGATGCTTTCCACCTCGTCGTCGAACAGCGAAACGCGTACTGCAGTCTCCGAGTTTTCTGCCGGAAAGATGTCGATCACGTCGCCGCGGACCCGGAACACTCCCCGCCTGAACTCGATTTCGTTGCGCTCGTACTGCATCGAAATCAGGCGACCGATGGCTTCACGCTGCGGCAGTTTTTCCCCTTCGCGCAGGTGCAGGATCATGTTGTGGTAGTCGGAAGGATCCCCGATGCCATAGATCGCCGAAACGGTGGCGACGATGATGCTGTCCCGCCTCTCCAGCAGGGCCTTGGTCGCCGACAGCCGCATCTGCTCGATGTGCTCATTGATGCTCGAGTCCTTCTCGATGAACAGGTCCTTCGAGGGCACATAGGCTTCGGGCTGGTAATAGTCGTAGTAGGAGACGAAGTACTCGACCGAGTTTTCCGGAAAAAACTCGCGGAACTCGGCATAGAGCTGGGCGGCCAGCGTCTTGTTGGGCGCCATCACCAGCGCCGGCACGCCCAGCCGGGCGATGACATGGGCCATGGTGTAGGTCTTGCCCGAGCCGGTGACGCCGAGCAGTGTCTGGAATGACAGCCCGTCGCGGACGCCCTCTACCAGCTTCGCGATGGCTTCCGGCTGGTCGCCCGCCGGCGCGAAACTCTGGTGCAGTCGGTACGGGCTGTCGGGGAAAGTGACGATGTCCATGCGTGGCAGGCAAAAGCGCTGATGGTAACGGGTTTGCGGACCGGTCAGCGACCTGCCGCCACGGCGTCCCGCCCGGCACAGTTTGGGTGCAGTGCAAAAAGAGGGCTAAAATCCGGGTTTTGCTGACACCCGTTCCCGATGCCCCCAAGCCTGCCATGACCAGTTCCGTCCTCGACAAAATTGAAATGGCGCCGAAGGATCCCATCCTTGGCGTGACCGAAGCCTATGTAGCCGATACCAACCCGAAAAAAGTCAATCTCGGGGTCGGCATCTACACGGACGATGACAGCAAGGTGCCGGTGCTGCAGTGCGTGCGCAAGGCCGAACAGAAGCTGGCCGAAACCGCGATGCCGCGCGGCTACCTGCCGATCGACGGCATCGCAGCCTATGACAAGGCCACCCAGCAGGCGCTGTTTGGCGCCGATTCCGAGCCGGTCAAATCCGGTCGCGTGGTCACGGTGCAGACCCTCGGTGGCCCCGGCGGCCTCAAGGTCGGCGGCGACTTCCTGCGCCGCTTCAACCCCGGCGCCGAACTCTACATCAGCGACCCGAGCTGGGAAAACCACCGTGCGCTGTTTGAGTACGCCGGCTTCACCGTCAAGACCTACCCCTACTACGATGCCGCCACCAATGGCGTGAAGTTCGACGACATGCTCGCCGCGCTGAACGCGATGCCCAAGGGCAGCGTGGTCGTGCTGCACGCCTGCTGTCACAACCCGACCGGGATCGACCTCACGCCGGCGCAATGGGAAAA